>JASHRE010000424.1 GCA_030037515.1 Candidatus Sulfotelmatobacter sp. | reverse complement strand
TCAACCGCCGGCCCCGACAGCACCGCGTGCGACGCGCAGGCATAAACCGACGTGGCGCCGTTCTCGATCAGGGCCGATGCCGTTTTGACCAGCGTCCCCGCCGTGTCAATCAAATCGTCAATGACCAAGCACGTTCGCCCGCGAACATCACCGATGACGTGCATGATCTCGGCCACGTTCATCTCCACGCGCCGCTTGTCGACGATCGCCAGCGCAGCGTCGACTTTCTTCGCAAAAAACCGGGCGCGCTCCACGCCGCCCGCATCCGGAGAAACCACCGTCAGGCTGGGCAAAGCCAGCTTGCGAAAGTGATCGACCAGCACCGGCGACGCAAACAGATGATCAACCGGAATATTGAAAAATCCCTGCAACTGCGGCGTATGCAAATCCACGATCAGCGCCCGGTGCGCGCCCGCCGTCGTCAGCAGGTCCGCGACCAGCTTCGACGAGATCGGGCTGCGCGGCTTGTCTTTCCGGTCCTGGCGCGCATAACCGAAATACGGAATCACTGCTGTAATTCGCCGCGCCGATGCGCGCTTCAGTGCATCGATCACCAGCATCAACTCCATCAAATGCTCGTCGACGCTGCCGGTGATGGTCCGGCAGGTTGGTTGCATCACGAAAACGTCCGCGCCACGCACGTTTTCCTGGATCTGGACGTAACATTCGCCGTCTTTGAATCGGATCACCTGCGCCTGTCCCCGCTGCATGCCGAGAAAGTGGCAGACTTCGTCGGCCAGCGGCTCATTCGCCGTGCCGCTGAAGATCTTGAACTTGTCGTCGGCGCGGGGGCGCTGTTTCCGCTCCGTTTTCTCGTCGGTCACAGGCGAAACTTTCTTTTCAGCCTTCTCGCTCGGCGTCACCAAAGTAGGCATAATGAGTTCTCAGTTTCCCATTCGCAGCTCTCAGTTTTCGGGCTCGGGCCAGTTCAACTGAGAACCAAGAACTGGCAACTGAGAACTGAATCCTGGCTGGGCCGCTAGGATTCGAACCTAGACAAAGTGCTCCAAAGGCACTTGACCTACCATTAGTCGACGGCCCAGTTTTGACTGTCCCGGCTGGAGGTATCAGTGTATCGCGCCGGGAAAAATCGGCAACCGGAAACCATTCAATCGAAAATCCTGCGCCAGTACTGGGCTCTCGTTAGTGTCGCCGTCGCCTGCGCCGTCCAACCTTGCTTCCTCAACCTTGTCGCCGCGCCTGTCGCTGCAGCCCGCGAACGAACCAAGCCATACATCGCGGAACCAGAACCCGACAATGACGCGTATTTCGCGCCCGCGCGCACCAGCGCACGTTTCACTTCTCTCAGCTCGGGATACTCAGGGAAGACGACTTGCTCGAAGTCGTTCTCGATCCCGGCCCGGACAAGCGCGAGAAGCGGATTCTCGGCCCGGCCCCGAACAGGAGCACCGGAGTAACGCTCGCTCAGCCACGCCGACAACTCGCAACCAAGCCCACCCATTCTAGCGGACCCGGAATCGACCGTCAATTTTGAGTCTGATTTTGTAGGGACAGCCGCCCCCGGCTGTCCAACCAAGCTGCGCTTGGCTGCGCGGACAACAGTACCCGCGCCACGTAAGCGATCCCATTGTGCAAATGCCCTCGGCGTTGAAATCCCAACCGGCGGCGTGACCACCACGCAGTGCAAGACTGGCAAGTCCTCCAGGGGGTAAACCTGCTCGCCCCTACCCACGCCGAGCACCGTCCCGCCCACCAGAAACAGGGGGACATCGGATCCCACTTTTGCCGCGATCCGAAATCTTTCCGCATTCGGCAGGGATTTTCTGAGCGCGCGCTCCAGCGCGAGCATCGCCGCCACTGCATTCGACGAAGCGCCGCCCAAGCCGCCCTGCACGGGTAAGTTCTTTTCGATTTCGATGATGACTCTTCCCTTCGCTCGCAACATGCGCATCGCTTCTTCCACAATAGGAAAGCACGTGTTCGATTCGTCCTTCGGCACGCGCGGGTCTTCGCACCGGATTTCGATTCCACTCCCGCGCTGCACACTCACTCGAATCACGTCATGCAGGTCGATCGTCTGATAGACCGTCAGCAATTCGTGAAATCCATCCGCGCGCGCTGCACCAATGCGCAGCCCGACATTAATCTTGGCGAACGATCGAACCTTCACGCCCATGATTTGATACGTGCGGGACAATGATTGTAAGGCTTGAGGTGAGGTTCGTCTCGGCTTCCGCCCGTCCCCCGGCCGTCCCATTACCTCGGTAATCTCGACTTCGGTACTCGATCCGCGCAACCTTTAAGGTGATTCTAATGTGATTTCAATCACAAGACTGTCCCGAGTCTTGCTGAAAGCGCATGATGAAGGCCCGCAGTCACGCTGCTGTGACCCCCTGTGCAGCAGATCCCGCCGAAACCAGTCGACGGCGTGGGAATTAGTGGTGCGGCAAATTTTCATAGCTCCGGGATGCGGACCGGTTCCGTTACCGGGCCCGGGGCAGCAAGGGGACGAGTATGGGCCAAGCAGTTCTGTCCGGTTTCGTTGCTGTATTGTTCCTGTGCGCCCCGCTTTGGGCGCAATCCGATTACAAAGTCATCAACGTTGTGGATGGCGGCACCATTTCCGGAACAGTAAAATGGTCGGGCCCGGTCCCACACAATCTCGACTTTCCCATCACCAAGGATCCGCAAATTTGCGATCCCGAAGGAAAGCGAACCGCCAGCCTTGAGCGGCTGATCATCGGCCCCGGGGGCGGCGTCGCCAACACCGTTGTGTTTCTGAAGGACATCACCAGCGGCAAGGCGCTCGAATTGCCCGAGCAGCGGCGCCATCTGGATCAGAAACTATGCCGCTACATCCCCCACATCCTACTGGTTCCGCAAAACGGAGGGCTCGATATGGTGAGCTCGGACGCAACGCTGCACACCATCCACATGGACGGCGCGGCTACGTTCAACCTGCCGTTTCCTTTTCCCAATCGCGTAACCTCCAAGACCATGACGACGCCCGGCCTTGTCAATCTGCGCTGCAACGGCGGCCATGTCTGGATGAACGCCGAAATGATGGTCGTTACGCATCCGTATTACGCCGTCACCGACGAGAGCGGGCGCTTCGAACTGACCGACGTACCTCCAGGAACGTATCAGATCGTCGCATGGCACGAAGGATGGAATTTGGTCGGAAAAGAGCATGCCTTTGATGTGCTTACCGAGCGCAGCGTGGAGAGACCGATGTTCTCGGGTCCGAAGACGTGGGAAAAATCGGTGACGGTAAGCGCGAACGGATCAAGCAGCGTGGATTTCGTGATCTCGAACAAATAGAGGGCTCTGATCCCCGAGAATCCGCGCTAATCCGTAGCCAAGAACTCACCGTCTCTTGTAGAGGATCGAGAACTCGAATCCCTGATTCGCCGGGAATAGCTCCGCGACTTTCCTGAGCCGTTCCGCCATCGCTGAAGGCGCCAGCAGCGGATAATCCCGCTCCCGCAGGTCGTAATAATCCACGTCGAGATAGAGCGACAAAAGATAAATCGAGATCGAATCCGAGAACGCGGCTTCGAGATACTCGTTCTTGTAACGTTCCGCATCGGGTCCGTTTGCTGTGGCCAGCTTACGGGCTTCCCACGCGTCCATGGAGGTTTCGCCCCGGGCGCCGGCGGCAACCTGCGCCCATGCCAGATCACTGAATTCGCTCGACACGCCGGCACGTTCGACCAGCGCATGCCCGACGTTGATATAGAACTCAAACGCTACCGAGAACTTATCATCCATGAGCCGCGTGGAAATGAACACGCATTGCGAGTCGCGCAAGTTCAGATTGCGGTGGCAAACTGCGTTGTCACTGAGCGCAACATCGTAGCGGTCGGCGATAACGGTGTCGTCCCCCTGATTTACCGCCAGCGGAACGAAGTAATAGGCTTTACGATCGAGAGCGGCCGCAATGCGAGTCGGGACGGCGGCAATCATGCGCTCCAGATCGAAAGAGTT
>JASHRE010000423.1 GCA_030037515.1 Candidatus Sulfotelmatobacter sp. | reverse complement strand
GAATGGCGGGGACGACGGGACTCGAACCCGCGGCCTCTGCCGTGACAGGGCAGCGTTCTAACCAACTGAACTACGTCCCCTCTTTTGTTTTCTTACCTTTATCGGAAGACCGCGTATTTACTGGTGTTCCTCAAATTCAACCGATTCGCCTGTTTGCACCCCGTCGAACCAAATTTCGAGGTTAATGGCCACCATGGACACCATGCTAAAGCACCATTCCGCAGGCAAACACGAACCCAGAGCAGCTGTCCCTGCCCCGTGAGTAAATTGTAGCAGAGCGAATTCAGATCCGTACAGGATGGGGGAACACTTCAACCGCCCGACTACCACCAACGCCGCGTCGATGTGAGGGATAAATGCCTGAGTGGTTGCGCCATTCCCGCTGAAAAGAGAACCCAGCCCCGGAGTGTCCACGATACACATGAGCCATT
The DNA here is from genome assembly GCA_030037515.1 of Candidatus Sulfotelmatobacter sp. Lineage (GTDB taxonomy): Bacteria > Acidobacteriota > Terriglobia > Terriglobales > Acidobacteriaceae > Sulfotelmatobacter. The sequence continues at coordinate 2,409 of JASHRE010000423.1, read as the reverse complement.
TTGTCTAACCCTGCGATCGCATGCCTTCCTGGTGTACATATCGGATGACTTCCACATTGGACATGGCGATCAGGCCTTCATCCACCATTTCGTCGAGCGCCGGAATCAAGGCACGGATTTTCTCTTCCGTGTCAATGACGGAAACCATAATCGGATAGTCGGAAGAGCGCAGAAGATGGCGCTTGTGGATAAGCGTGCTGGCTCCGTAGCCCTCGATGCCCCGAAAGACGGTTGCGCCCGCGATATCGAGTTCCCGACACTTCATTACGATCGCCTCGTAAAGCGGCTTGTTGTGCCACTTATCATCTTCACCGAAATGAATGCGCAGCATCTTGGCTTTTCCTTCCAGCTTCATCTCTCGATCTCCTGCCGGCGCTCGGCCTGCTGATAGTTATGGGTGTACTTGATGACGTCGACGTTCGAAAGGACAACTAATCCCTGCTGAACCATATCGTCCAAAATCGGCATAAACTTCTGAAGCTTCTCTTCTGTGTCCACCACGGACAACAAAATCGGCCGATCGTGCGAGAGACTGAGTTTCGCGTCCTTGTAAATCCGGCGGTTGGCGCCGTACCCGAGGATTCCGCGATACACCGTGACCCCTGCGATGTCATGGGCTCGCAACCCATTGACAATCGCTTCATAGAGTGGTTTCCCATTCCACTTGTCGTTTTCGCCGATGTAGATCCGCATCATCTTGGCCTTGCTCTCGCTCTTCAGGGGCGGGCCTTCGGCGGACTTTCTTTTTTCTTTCTTCTCGGCGGGCTTCACGATGGTCGTATCGTGCATCTCGATGAGACCGCTGCCGACCATCTCGTGGAGCTTTGGCATCAGCTCCTCGACCTTGGCAGCGATTTCGATGAACTCGACCTTGACCGGAAGACGGACCGCGAGATCCACAAGACGTGTGGTGTGAAGGTGATGGTCAGCTCCAAACCCTGCTATGCCGCGGGTAACCGTTGCACCGGAAACGCCGTGAAAAAACAAAAAATCGAGAATGGCGGCATACGCAGCACTGCCGTGATACTGCTGATCCTCGGTGACATACACGGCTACTTTCTTTCCTGGTCCTGGTGTGAGCACAATTCCCTCCCGTCTATAATCCCCGCTGGCCAACCAAAAACTCAGCTACGCGGCCTAGAATACCGCCGCCCCCATGAACTCCGTGGCGAAGCTGCTCGCGGAAAATTTGGAGTTCCTGTTCAAGTTCCGATCGATTTCGTTCCATGATTTGATCAATCGACGCTCGCAGGCGCAAAGGAACAAATTCTTTGAGTTTCGGCGCATGATCGAGACAGAGGCTTCCCTGACTTGTCATCCATTGCACAAACATTGCGCTCTGAAACCGCTGCGCGAGTTCGCGAAGGCGAGTTACTTCCTCGGCCAGAACACGGTGGCACAGCGAGCATTCCCCAGTACTAGCCTTTTCCTTGTGGCGGCCTTTCAACATCTCCAAGAAAACGGCGGTGACGCTTTCCCCAGGCGTTGATCGCGACAGTTTGTCTCTGGAACGCGCAAGCGCCCAAACGTGAAAATTGCACATCCGGAGATTTGCTTGCGGTTCGGTAGTCTCCGCCAGCGTCCATTGAAAATCCTTCAAAATGGAACAAATCGGACATGTTCCCTTAGTGAGAGCTTGGTTCACCGCGCTCGACGGCATTGAGGCTTCAGTTTTCATGGAATCGCCCTTCCGGTCACCACGCCTCCCCGCACAGCGACGAATTGAAAGCAGACACTCACTGCCACATAGCGGAGACCAAGTCCTAGCTGGCCGTCTTGGATCGCGCGTAAGGTTTCGTACTCGAAGCTAGAGAACGTCGTATATCCTCCGGCAAAACCCATTGGAATCAGATACCGCCAGTTGGGGGCTCCAGTGCGTTTTTGCCGTCAATAGCGCGAACGCAAAACCAATCAACAACGAGCCCGTTACGTTGATGACCATCGTCCCGCAAGGGAAACCCGGTCCCCATCCTGCTGCCGATATGACCGCCCGCCAAAAGCGAAGAATCGAACCAAGACAACCACCTACGCCAACCATCACGTATTTCAGCAAGCCGTATTTTTCCTTTCCCCTTCATGATGCCCCTCTCAGGCGGGCCGCCGAACGTCCTCCGATGCCACGGTTGGCTCGCGGCTGGCATGTTCCAAGCCTTCAAGGTCTCGGCGAATCGTGCTTTCTTGCCCCGCGAATTGCGCATTGTCACCTATCAGCCGCTGTATCTGCGCGCGATAGGTGTTGGCGTAGGCGTCGAACCTGCGTTGAATCTGACTGAGCGTTCTCTCCGACCAGTCGTAAAGCAACGCGTCATACGCCGATAACGCTTTTGCCAACTGATCTCCCATCCTGCTGTATAGCCGTTTTGCGACCACTGAGGTTGACAGGTTTGTGCCGAGCAAGCTCACCGCAAC
>JASHRE010000043.1 GCA_030037515.1 Candidatus Sulfotelmatobacter sp. | reverse complement strand
GGCCCGCGCTGCTCCAGCCGCTCGTGACCACTGATTTTGGCGACGCATCCTTCCGGCGCCAGGTTCCCTTTCAGAATGATCAGCCCGCCCGTGGCCTTCAGAGGCTTGTCCAGGGGAGCGATAACTTGCTGACTGGGCGTTTCCCGCGCGTTCGCGACTTCCTCGGCGAGCGTGCGTCCGGTAACGGTTTTCGCCGAGCCGTGCAGAAGTTTGCCGTTCAAGAGACGATTGGCGAGCAAGCGCACTCCGCCGACGCGGTGCATGTCTATCGAGACGAATCGTCCGGATGGTTTGAGATCGGCGAGCAGAGGCGTGCGCTGGCTGATTTTCTGGAAGTCATCAATCTCGAGTTTGACTCCTGCTTCGCGCGCGGTCGCCAGCAGATGCAGAACGGCGTTGGTCGAGCCGCCAGTCGCGGCAACCGAGGCAATGGCATTCTCGAACGCTTGGCGCGTAAGAATCTCACGCGGCAACAGCCCCGATTTCAGAACGTTCATTACGATCTTGCCGCAGTCGAAGGCGATCTTGTCTTTTTCCGGGTCCATCGCCGGAACGCTGTTATAGCCGAGTGGAGACAGCCCAATCATCTCCATCACGGTCGACATGGTATTGGCCGTGTACTGCCCGCCGCAGGCGCCCGCGCCGGGACATGCGACATCTTCGAGCTGCTTCAGATCTGCCTCCGACATCTTTCCCGCGACATTGGCACCGATCGCTTCGTAGACATCCTGGATCGTCACATCTTTCCCGCGATAATTTCCGGGAGCGATCGTGCCCCCATAAAGCACCACTCCAGGCAGATTCATGCGAGCAAGCGCCATCGCCGCGGCGGGAATCGTCTTGTCGCAGCCGACCAGACAAAGGACCGCGTCAAACATCTGTCCGCGACAAACGAGCTCGATCGAGTCGGCGATCAACTCGCGGCTGACCAGCGACGCGCGCATGCCTTCAGTGCCCATGGTTTCGCCGTCGGAGATGGCGATGGTATTGAACTCCATCGGTGTGCCGCCGGCTTCGCGCACGCCGTCCTTGATCTTGGCTGAAAGCCGCCGCAGATGAAAATTGCACGGCATGGTCTCGATCCAGGTGTTGGCTACGCCGATCAGCGGACGGCCCAGATCGGCGTCGGTGAATCCGATGGCTTTGAACATCGCGCGAGCGCCGGCGCGATCGCGTCCTTCCGTAATGCCACGGCTGATGTGCTTGGGATCCATAAGTGAAAAAGATTACAGGAGAGATGGCGAAGATGGAAGAAAGCGGGAAACGGAACTCCAACCTTGATTTCCGTCATCCCGCCCCTCGGCGCTTTTTCCCGCGGGGCGGAGGGACGCGGGTCTAGCGGACACATCCAGCGCTTTTCGGTCTAGGCCCGTGCCGCCGCGCGCTGAATCGACACACCGCTTGGCGGATGTGCGTTGCTCCACTCCGCTTCGTGGGCCGTGCCCGAGCGCACCTTCATCACATCGGGAATCGCGTACCACTCCCGATAAAGCTGGCCGATCTGCTTGGGACTGACTTCGAGCACGAGCATGATTTCATGCCCGTTCTCGGCGGCGTCAGCGTGCACAGAAGGCATATCAAGTCCGCGGCGCGAAACTGCGTTCAGAATTCTCATCAACGTCCCTTGCGTGTTGCGATAGCGAATCTGAAAAGTTTGCATATCTCGTTCCTTTATTCGGCCGGCTCATCTTCCAGCAACATCTCCGACAGCGCTGCTCCCGCCGGAACCATGGGAAAAACGTTCGCCTCCGGCGCGCAATCAAAAACCAGCAGTTCCGGATCGGGGGAATGCAGAAATCGGTCGATCTGGTTTCCCGTTTGCTCGGAAACCGGGAACTCGCGCATCACATCTTCGTTCATGCGGAAACTCGGAATTTTGTAGGCCTTCGCAATCTCCACGAAATCCGGATTGTCGCTGAGATCGGTTTCGGCATAATTCCGCTCATAAAACAGCTGCTGCCACTGCCGCACCATGCCGAGATATTTGTTGTCGATAATCACCATCTTGATCGGCAGATCAAGCCGGTGTACGGTGGCGAGTTCCTGAATGTTCATCTGGAATCCGCCATCGCCCGAGACGCAGACCACGCATGTGTCCGGCCTGGCCAGTTGCACGCCGACTGCGGCAGGCAGGGCGAAGCCCATCGCGCCCAGTCCGCCCGAAGTGATGAATCCGCGCGGCGAAGATGAACGATAGCGTTGGGCCGCCCACATCTGGTGCTGGCCGACGTCGGCCAGCACGACGCTGTTTTCGGGCAAGCGAGTGAAAAGTTCGTCGAGAAAGCGAATCGTCGGCTGCGCCAGGCCTCGCGGATCCAGTTCGGCGCGCTCTGGACCGCAGGCCACCGCTCGCCATTCCTTGAAATCGGGCACCGTATGACGCTGCAGTTCCGCCTGAAACGCGGGGATCGTCTCAGCCAGATCGCCAATGACCGGCAGATCGCAGGGACGCACGCGATCAAGTTGCGAGGGATCGATCTCGAAGTGAACGATCTTGGCATGGGGCGCGAAACGGGAAGGATCGCCGGTAACGCGATCGTCAAGCCGTGCACCGAAGACAAAAAGCAGATCGGTCTCGTGCAGCGCGGTGTTGGCGGCGCGCGTGCCATGCATGCCGACCATGCCGAGATAGAACGCAGACTGCGGCGGAACGGCACCCAGACCGTGCACCGTGGCGAACGTCGGAATATTCAGCTGATCGAGCAGCCGCCGCAGCTGCGGAACGGCTCCTGAGAGCTTTGCTCCCGCACCGACCAACGCCACCGGCCGCGATGCCTGCTGCAGCATCGCGACAATCGTGTCGGTGAACCCGCCGTCCGCTTTGGCGTCGGCCGGACGCGCATGCGGCGCGAACTTCGCCGGCCCCGAGAATTCTTTCTTTGCCTTCAGCATGTCGGTCGGGATGTCGATGATCACCGGACCCGGCCGCCCGCTGCGCGCCCAGTGAAATCCTTCGGCGATGACCTCGGGGATCTCGTCGATTGTGCGAACCAGGCGGCTCCACTTGGTCAGCGAAAGCGTTACCCCGAAAACATCGGTTTCCTGGAACGCATCGGTTCCGATCAACGCGCTGCGCACCTGCCCAGTGACGCACACCAGAGGAACAGAATCCATCTTTGCGTCGGCGATGCCGGTGACGAGATTCGTCGCGCCGGGGCCGCTGGTCGCGATCGCCACGCCAACTTTGCCCGTCACCCGAGCGTAGCCTTCCGCCGCGAAAACCGCGCCCTGCTCGTGCCGCGTGAGCACGTGACGAATGCCGCTGCCATCAAGGGCGTCGTAGAGCGGCATGATCGCGCCCCCCGGGTAGCCGAACATGAGTTCGACGCCCTCCTCGCGCAGGCAGTGCAACACGATTTCGGCTCCCTTAAGCATTCACCACCCGTTTGGTGTCCTGCTGGGGAGGTTCGGCGGATTTCTTCGCTTCTTTCGGCAGCCAGCTCATCATGCTGCGCAGCTGCGCGCCAACGATTTCGATGGGATGCTGCTTCTGTTTTTCGCGCAGGGCGTTGAAGTTCTTGCAACCATTCTCGTTTTCCGCGATCCACTCGCGCGCAAAATCGCCCGACTGAATGTCGGCCAGAATCTTTTTCATGGCGGCGCGTGTCTCATCTCCAACCACTCTTTCGCCGCGGGTCAGGTCGCCATATTCAGCGGTATTCGAAATCGAGTAACGCATTCGTCCCAGCCCGCCTTCGTAAATCAGGTCGACGATGAGCTTCACTTCATGCAGGCATTCGAAATAGGCGATTTCAGGCGCGTAGCCGGCCTCGACCAGCGTCTCGAACCCTTTCTTAATCAGCGAGGTCAACCCACCGCAAAGCACGGACTGTTCCCCGAAGAGATCGCTTTCTGTTTCTTCTTTGAACGTGGTCTGCAAAACGCCCGCGCGCGTTGCACCAATGCCATGGGCATAGGCGAGGGCGTATTCGTGCGCCCGCTTGCTCGCGTCTTGCTGGATCGCGATCAGCGACGGCACTCCGCGCCCTTCGCTGTACACACGCCGTACCAGATGCCCCGGTCCTTTGGGAGCGATCATCACCACGTCAACGTCATCGGGTGGAACGATGGTTTTGAAATGAATGCTGAATCCGTGCGAAAAGCCGAGAATCTTTCCCGGGTGCAGATAGGGCTTGATGTATTGCTCGTAGACGGCTGACTGAGTTTCGTCAGGGGTGAGAACGTGAATCCACTCGGCGCGCTTCGCGGCCTCATCGGGAGCGACGACAACCATGCCATCGGCGCGGGCCTGCGCGGCGCTTGGCCGCGTCGGCTCAAGGCCAACGATCACCTTGCATCCGCTGTCGCGCAGGTTCTGGGCCTGCGCGTGTCCTTGGCTGCCGTAGCCAAGAACGGCGATGGTTTTGCCCTTCAGGGCATTGGTGTTGGCGTCGCGTTCGTAGAAAATTGTGGCCACTGGGGCTTCCTCCGAGGGGAGCGCTGGGATCTAAAGAACCGACCGGTCGGTCGGCACCTCTGAGATCCTACCCGTCCGCCGTTTTTCCTGTCAAGGAAAATCAAGCTTCATCGCCACCCCGCCGTTACCAGTTGTGGGTCACTTTTGTTTTCCATCCACTTCTGAGCGGTCCGAATTCATTATTTCCGACCCCAAAATGCGAAACCCACCACCAGTCGTCTGGCGGTGGGTTCGGAAGCTTCAACTTCTAACGTCGCCTTATCCGTTTCCTCCCGGCCAGTGCGCTGCGGTCGGCAGTTGTACAGCGCCTGCCACGACCAGGTGCAGCCCGATTGCGCTCCGGTGGAGGCTCATAAGTTTTTGTGTCTCAAAGCGTAGCAGCACAGGGGAGGGCGGTACAGCGGGAATTCCCGATGCGGGCCATCGAAATCCGCGATCGTTTCGCCATGCTAGGGGTAACTCGGGTACCATGTCACCCGATGCCTCGCGACACCCTCGTCGATTCCCGCCAGGAAATCCTGCGCACCGCTGCGCGCCTCTTTCAGCAGCGCGGATACGACGCCACGTCCATGAACGATGTTGCCGCCGCGCTCAAACTCAGCAAAGGCGGCCTCTATCACCACTTCCAGAGCAAAGACGAAATCCTGTTCGAGATCATGAACCACGCCATGGAAATCACCGAAGAGCGCGTGCTTGCCCCGGTCCGCGGCATCGCAGATCCCGAGGAGCGCTTGCGCTCGCTGATCCGCCGCCACATTGAAGTCGTGCTCAGCCCGCGCGACCGCGAGATCACGGTGATGCTGCACGAAAATCATCCGCTTCCGCCCGCGCTTCGCAAACGCATCAACGCCAGAAAGAAGGATTACGTGCATTTCGTGGAGGGCCTCGTGGCCGAAGTGCATCGGGCGCGTCAGGCCAAGGGCGGCATTACTCCGCGTGCGGCTGCGTTCGCCCTCCTGGGGATGATCAACTGGATCTATCAGTGGTATAAGCCCGAGGGCGAGTTGCAGGCCAGCAATTTGATTCCCCAGTTCACCGATCTTTTCTTCGGAGGCATTCTCGCGTGAATACTCTCTTCGCGGATGTCACCGGGATCGATACGCAACGCGGTCGCGATGGCAAAGCTTATCGCGAATTCCTGCGCGTGCCCTCCATGAGCGCGGGATTGTACGTGTTGGCCGCCGGCGCGGGCGATACCCAGCATCCGCATCACGAGGATGAAATGTATTACGTCGTGCGAGGCCGAGCCCGTTTCCACGCCGGCGACGAAGATCACGAAGTTTCCGCCGGAAGCGTGCTGTTCGTGGCAGCCAAAGTCGAGCACCACTTCTATGACATTCAAGAGGAATTAGCCGCTCTGGTCTTTTTCGCCCCCGCGGAAAGCTAAACCTCGCGCTGTGTGGCCCGGGCGCTCTTGCCCGCGTGTGCCCGCCGCCCTTTCCGCGCATTTTGCGGGCGGGAATTTCGACTTTCGAGGTAAATAGAGGGACCAGCGCTCCCTGTTCGGCGTTAGCGGAACTTCACAGCGTGAAACTTTAGATGCCTTGCGCCGGCACCTGCTTAGCCGGCACCCAATACAACTCATCTTTGATCGTGCCCTTGTCGGTAAATCCGCGGCGCTTGAGGATGGCCTTGCTATTTTCGATCATGTCCGGATGCCCGCACAGGTACGCGATCGTATTGCCCGGCTCCAGTTCCCAGTGGTCGGCGTATTTGCGCAGGATGTCGTCGGCGCGTCCAATCTCGCCCGGCCAGTCGGCATGATCCCAAGGGCGGCTCACGGTCGGAACATATTTGAACCACGGCAGCTCGATATCGAATCTGGTCAATTCTTCTTTGTACCCGAACTCCCACGGACGGCTCGCGCCATTCAATAAGTAAAGTTGATGGCCACCCTCGAACCGTCCCTCCTGCCAGTCCCTGTGCAGTGTCCGCACATAGCTCACAAACGGAGCGACACCGGTCACCGTACAGATCAGCAGATGGTTGGTACGACCTGTGTTCCTCTCGAGCGAGAAGCGGCCTTTGGGAACTCTGCGCATCAGCACTTCGTCGCCCACTTGCAGCTTGTGCAGCAGGGGAGTGAGCGCGCCCTGCGGCACGAGCTCGAAAAAGAATTCGACTTCCTCTTCATACGGCGCAGAGACGATCGAATACGGACGCGGAATCAGCTTGCCCTCGTGCTCGACCGCCAGCGTCGCGTACTGGCCAGGCGTAAAGCTGAACTCGCCTCCGGTTCTTACGCGCATCATCCACAGGTCGGGACCAAAGTCCACGCGTTTGGTCACGCACGCGCGGAAGTACTTCTCATCGGAGATGACAACTTGCTTCGGCCGCAATGTTTCAACGTGGTCCATGATTTCGTTCGCAACGCTTGTTTTTCAGGACTCGCGGTTCCCCTTATCATTGGATTCCGCCGAGGCCTTGCCGATGCAGTCGAAGTCCTCCAACCGAACGGTCGTACGGCTCCAGACGGGGCATTGATCCTATCGGAAAAACCGACCCTTTGGGAAGAGGTCGAAGCCAATCGAATCTAAGAATGGGTCAAATCGATTTTCGCGATGCGGCGACGGCTGGGGCTGGTGCGGCGCCGCAGAAGCTATGTGGGGATTCCGTTTCAGCCGACGCGCGGACCGAGACGCCAAAGAGCGCACCCCCCGAGGGGTGCCCGACAGTAGCGCGGCGATTCAGCGCCGGGAAACGTGGGAGAATCGAACAGCGTCTGGTAGGGACGCCGAGGTCCTCACGCCGGCTCTTGGCGCGATAAAGGGATTCTCCGTAGAAGAGCGACCCCCAATGGCCCGCCCCGAGGCCCGTCGACGGGCGGGTTGAGAGGCACCAGGAAACGATTCCGGCTTTGGCCGTGGAGCTACCCTCACCGCCACTGCTGCCGCGCGTTGCTTTCTGCCACCGACGCGCTTATCAGCTGCTCCAGCTCGCCTTCGAGCTTCTTCCATTTCTTCGGATGCCATTTGGTCGCGAGGGGCGCGTTCGGATTCGAATGCGCGACGATGTTGTCCCGCAGCTGCGGCGAGACCTGCTCCAACGGATTATTCGCCAATTGTCCGACCAGCCGGTCACGACTCTAATCAGCCCGCGCGCACTTCGCCGGGACGCGCTTCGTCGAGAAATTTCCCGTAATCGTGCCCCGTGCTATCGATGCTTTTCACGAACTTATCCACAGCCGCCGGCTGTGCAACTTTATTTGCTGACCACCAGAACCACGAAACTGTCTGGGACGATCGATCGCCGCGGATGCGGATTGTCGGCGGTCGGAGCCGGCGGCGGACCAAACTTCGCCGTCACCGTGTAAACCTTGTGCGTGCTCGTATCCAGCGCCATGGTGCGCGCGCCCTGCTGCGTTGGAACATTTTCAGCCACGGCAAACTTATTCGGCGATTCCTCTCTGATCACCGTGAGCACGCCCTCGCCACACGATGCAAACGCCAGCCCTGTGCC
>JASHRE010000422.1 GCA_030037515.1 Candidatus Sulfotelmatobacter sp. | reverse complement strand
ATTCTTGGAACCAAAGGTCCCTGACTTCATTTGGGAGCAGACGGTTGACAATGACTGCATCCACCGTCATCCCGTGTAGAGAGAAATAGACAAACGCTCGTTCGGTCTCGCGCAAAACTATTTTTTCTGGGTTGGTGACGAGCCGGACGCTGGTGACGTTTGGGTCTTCCATGATCTCGTCGACGCCTTCCAGTTTGCCAAATAGGTCTCGGATATTCAGGAAATAACTGTCGGTGGGCAGTTCGAAGGGGGCCACGCGGTTTGCAATAGGTCGCACCGCCTTCAGGAAGTTTCGCTGAAACGGGAAAATGTGCTTCATGTACCAGTCGAGCGTGGTGGGCATGCTGATGAAGCGCATGGACTCGGCCGTAGGAGCGGCATCAAGCACGATCACATCGTAGCGTTTCTCGCGCCGATACTGATTGACATACATCATGGCGCTGAGCTCTTCCATGCCTGGAAGAATGGCAAGTTCCTCGGCCTCTACCCCGCTGATGCCGGTGGTGCGCAGTACGGAGGTAACGTACGAAGAAATCTCCTGCCAGTGTCGTTTGATCTCCTTCTGAATGTTGAGCTCTTGGATCCAAAGTCGCTCGCCGACTGCCAACGGTTCGGAAGTTTGAAGGTGGAACAGGTCGGTCTCCAAATCAAAGGAATCTCCCAGACTGTGGGCCGGGTCGATACTCATGACTAAGGTGCGGTGGTTAAGAGCGGCAAGCTTGACGCCGGTGGCGGCAGCTAGACTGGTCTTGCCCACTCCACCCTTGCCCGTGAACATAAGGATTCTCATACTTCCATTCTATGGGCCGCGGACGCGCTGGCGGTTTGTGGAAAACGTGAAGAGGTTAAGCAGCGAGGCGATCTCCGGAGTGGCTTGTAGGAGCTGAACCTGGAGCAACAAAACCGCGCAACGTTGGGCACACAAGAAAGATCCAATCGGCTAACTCGGCTAACGTGGAGTGCGGTCATTCCTCTCCTGATACGCCTGCATGCGCTAGAGTCGTCCGCACCAACCGGGGCTAAAACGGTGACCACCATGGCTCATTCATGGGGGACCACTCGCAGAACATTTCTGAGTCTGAACCCCGGCGCCGGGCCGAATATCCTTCCATTCGCCGCATCGCCGAGGCGGCCCGCGGCGCTCGCAAAGGCTGCCAAGCGTTGGCGGAGATCACCCGCACCGCACAGAGGGCCGGTTGGCCGACTCCATTGCAGCGTCGAACGTTCCCGACGGCGGTTGCGTGGAGGTTGCGCAGAGGGAGCATAAGCTGCGCGGCATCGAGCGCACATGAAAATTCGCAAATAAAGCCATGGGTTCTAGGTGATGCTGGCTTCCGTGTAAGTGCCGTAAACCTGCCGCAGCGCGTCGCAGATTTCGCCGACCGTCGCGTAGGCGCGGACGGCTTCGATGATGTACGGCACGGTGTTCGCGGCAGAAACATTGCCGTTGGAGTCGGCCTTCGGTTGCGCATCCGCAGCCTTCTTCAGGGCGTCGAGGCTGCGCCGAACTTCTTCATTCGACCGGCGAGCACGTAGCGCCCTTAATTTCGCTGTCTGCTGCCGGGCGACGGTTTCATCGATGTAAAGGATTTGCGGGGGTTCTTCGTCAATCGTGAACTCGTTGACGCCCACGATAATCTTTTCTTTCGCTTCGACCGCGCGCTGATACTGATAGGCCGACTCAGCAATTTCCTTCTGCGGATATCCGCGCTCGATCGCCTTCACCATGCCGCCCATGGCATCGAGCTTGCCGAAGTAATCGAACGCGCCATTTTCCATCTGCAGCGTGAGGTTCTCCAGGAAATATGATCCGCCGAGAGGATCCACCGTCTGGGTGATTCCGGATTCGTAGGCAATGATTTGCTGAGTGCGCAGCGCGATGCGGGTCGCTTCTTCGGTCGGAAGCGCCAGCGCCTCATCGTACGAATCGGTGTGCAGCGACTGTGTTCCGCCGAGCACGGCCGCGAGCGCCTGAATCGCGACGCGGGCAATGTTGTTCATGGGTTGCTGCGCGGGAAGCGAAACTCCCGCCGTCTGCGTGTGGAAGCGCATGAGCCACGTGCGCTGACTCTTGGCACCGAAGCGGTCTTTCATCACGCGATACCAGATTTTGCGCGCGGCGCGGTACTTCGCAATCTCTTCGAAGAAATCATTATGCGCATTGAAGAAGAAGCTGAGGCGGGGGCCGAATTCGTCAACATCGAGGCCACGGTGCCGCGCCCATTCCACATATTCCACACCGTCGTACAGCGTAAAGGCCAGTTCCTGCAGAGCGGTCGAACCGGCTTCGCGAATGTGATATCCGCTGATCGAAATGGTATTGAAACGCGGCGTGAATTTCGATCCGAACTCGAAGGTGTCAACCACCAGCCGCATCGAAGGCGCGGGCGGATAAATGTATTCCTTCTGGGCGATGTATTCCTTCAAGATGTCGTTTTGAATCGTGCCCGAAATTTTCTTCCAGTCGGCGCCCTGCTTTTCCGCGACGACCAGATACATGGCCCACAGCACCGAGGCCGGCGAATTGATGGTCATCGAAACCGTGGTTTTTTCCAGATCGATGCCGCTGAAAAGTATTTCCATGTCTTCGAGCGAATCGATGGCGACGCCGCATTTGCCGACTTCGCCTTCACTCGCGGGATGATCGGAGTCGTAGCCCATCAGCGTGGGCAGATCGAATGCGACCGAGAGTCCGCTGCCGCCGTGCTCGAGAAGATATTTGTAGCGGCGGTTGGTTTCTTCTGGCGACGCGAAGCCGGAGAATTGCCGCATGGTGAAAAGCTTGCCGCGATATCCGGTCGCATGAATGCCGCGTGCAAACGGCGGCTGGCCCGGATATCCGAGATACTGTTGTTCGCTCCAGCCTTGCGGAAGATCGGCTTCGGTGTACAGGCGGCAAATGGGAACGCCGGAAATCGTCGTGAAGCGAGCGCGTCCGCGCTCGTCGACGTTGACGCCAGTGGCGGCGCCGATCGCGTGTTCTGGAGCTTTTTCGAGCGTAGGCGCGAGCGTCTTCTCGGCCCACATTTTCTCTGAGTCAGAGGGATGACGAGTTTTGAAAACATCTGCAACGGGATTTTCTGCGATTTCGGCAGGCGTCTTGGGCTGCTTTTTGGGCATGCGTCCCCAGGTTTCAAGTTTGATGATAGGGAACACGCCCAGGAGTAGCAAGGCAGGTCACGGGAGTCAAAACGACCGGTCGGTACGCGAGTGTTCGCGAAGGGCGGACTTTCAAAATCGAGCTCGGCCAACAAGCGCTCGAACCAGCGCGAGTGTCGGTTGGCCTCGGTTCCCAGCCGCGCCCGTTTCCCTTTCAACTCGCGCCTCAGCGCGATGCCTCAGCCGCCGTTCTCGGCATTCTCCCGTTTCCGTGTCCACGCAGGCGATCTGCTTGCACGCCCGGGTGATAAGCGCATCGGGGAATTGGCATCGTCGGTCTCTCACTGCGTCCTTGTTCGTTTGGCCACTGCCAAGTCTACTCAGCCCCAGAAGGCCGATGAGTTTATGAAATCACAATCCCGGGAACCCGCGTGGTTCGGTGACGGGAGGGGGCAAGTCAACGGCTCAACTCCCACGCCTTCGCATACTTCCACGAAACATAAGCGGCGTGATAGCAGTGCAGCAACAATCCTTCGCGGCCGTCGAGAAATCCCCGGCGAAGAAAATAGTTATAGACGAAGGTGGCGAGCGGACGCAGCACGATGTTGCTGATGCTGAAGCTGCGGTGTCCCTTGCTGACGGCCAATTGCGCGCCCAGCGAGGAATATCGATTCATGTGCCCAATATAGAGGGTGAGATTCGGATAGGTGTGGTGAATGAGGGCGTTCTTGAACTGGCGCGTGCGTTGGGGCACATCCGGCTTTAGCTCGCAGCGATCGTGCGGATCGTGACCGGTCACGAATCCTTCGCCGCGGCGAAACAGTCGCAGCTTGGGATCGGGATAAAAGCCGCCGTGCTTCATCCAGCGGCCCAGAAATAAATTCTTTCGCGGAAGTTTGTAGCCGCTGGCGGGGTTGGAATCGGCAACTGCCGCGCGAATTTCTGCAGCGAGTCCCGGGCTGACTTCTTCGTCGGCGTCGAGCAGCAGCACCCAATCCTTCGTGCAGGAATCGATCGCGTACTGCTTCTGCGCGACGTATCCGCGCCACGGCTCAGCTACGACTCGGGCTCCGTGTTCTCGTGCCATCTCGCAGGTGCGATCCTTCGATCCGGAGTCGACCACAACGATTTCATCGGCCCAGGCTACACTGGCCAGCGTGCGGCCGATGTTGGCCTCTTCGTCCTGCGCAACGATGGCCACGGAAATGGTCATAAGAAATTCTGAAAATTTGCCAGCGAACGCGGTATTGTCTCACACGCAAATCGCCCCGCGCTGCGGTTTGAGACGGCGAATCTTCACTTCCGAGCAGAGAAAAACGATCAGAATCAGCAACTCCGGCTCAATCGGATGGCGATAACGCGCATGCGGAAAAACGAAGTAATAAATGGCCGGGTAGAACATGATCAACCCGGCGAAAAGCCAAGCCCCGGGCCGCTTTTGCCGCAAGGCGCGAATCATTCCCCAGATTGCGAGAACCGACGTCGCCAGGAATAACGAACTGCGGAAGTCGACCAATGCATTTCCGCTGGTCGGACGCGGCACGCCATTCCAGAAATAAAAGAAACGTTTCAGGCTGATGACGACAAATCGCCCGGGATTGGCGCGAATCCAATCCAACGCCGATCGCTTGCATCGGGCCGCGTAGGCAAGCTCGCCCAGGCGCTGAAATTTTTCGAGTTCGATCTTATTCAAGTTCGGCTGCAGGTACGGCATGAGCATGCCATCGGCAAATGGACCGTTGCCGAGACGGACCTGCAATCCGAAATCGTCGCGGATGAAAACGAAGCGTCCGAACACTTCATAGTTGCGGATTACCCACGGCGAAAGCACCGCAAAAAAAATCAGCGATGCGAGCGCAACGCCGGGAAGGGAAGGCAGGCCGCGACGATAGCGCTGCCGCCAGATCCACAATCCGCAGAATGGCAGAAATGCCAGCATCGTCGGATTTGCCAGCGCGCCCACGCCATACAATGCACCAAAAAACATCCAGCCTCGCCATCCCGGCCACG
>JASHRE010000421.1 GCA_030037515.1 Candidatus Sulfotelmatobacter sp. | reverse complement strand
CGGAGGACTCAAGAGGCGCCGGAGGTGCTTGGGGCGCTGATGCGGCCTTGACGGGCGGGGCGCCGGTCTCCGCGCGAGCCGTTTGAGTTCCCTGAGTTTCGACGAAGTGCATGATGTCCTGCTTGGTGATGCGTCCACCGAGGCCAGTGCCGGAAACCTGTGAGAGATTGATGCCATGCTCGCGGGCGATTTTGCGGACGAGTGGAGATGATCGGGACTCTTCTTCCTCTGCTCGAACCAGCTGGGCAGGCTCCGGAGCGCGTGGACGAGGCGCCCCCCCGACAACCGGCGGGACGCCGGCGGCACTCGTTGCCTCTTCGGATTGGAGCGCGGGAGGCGCGGTGGGAAGCCTCGGTGGGGCGGCTCCCGACTTCGCCGCGGCTTCGCCGTCGGAAGCGATCGTGCCCACAACGGTATTCACGCCGACGGTAGTGCCTTCACCAACTTTGATTTCCCGGAGAACCCCAGAGGCCGGAGAGGGAATTTCGGCATCGACTTTATCGGTCGAGATTTCGAACAGCGGTTCGTCGCGCTGAACTTTGTCGCCGGGCTTCTTCAGCCATTTCGTAATCGTGCCTTCGACGATGGATTCTCCCATCTGAGGCATGATGATGTCAGTTGCCATGATTTCCTTCCATAAATCCGCAGCGCGTTAGCAGCGGGGAGAACGCAAATCGATATTATAGCGGGTGCATTCGAAGCGGTGCAGGGCTGGGGTCAAACCGGCTTGAGAGGCCCTGACAAGGCCCTGTATGGCGGCTTCCCAAGTGCCAAGCATCTCAGCGGCCAAAGCCGCCATCTCCTCTGGGTGGGTGATGGCGCGGTTTAGGGCCGCGCCCTTTTAAAGCTACTGCGTTACAATCTCAGTGGTGGTCGTGTTTCTCTTCCCCTTCTTTTTTCTCATCCGG
This sequence comes from Candidatus Sulfotelmatobacter sp., assembly GCA_030037515.1. Lineage (GTDB taxonomy): Bacteria > Acidobacteriota > Terriglobia > Terriglobales > Acidobacteriaceae > Sulfotelmatobacter. The sequence continues at coordinate 4,589 of JASHRE010000421.1, read as the reverse complement.
AGTAACCGGTACGGAGTTGAAGTTAGCCTTCCAGTAGTCCTGAACCGCTGGTGGGAGTTTGTCCATGTGGGAGAGAAAGAGAGTGACCTTCCACATGTCGGTCTCGGAGAGAGTTTTGTCCCACGCGGGCATGCCAGTGTAGCGAATTCCGGTGCGAATCGTGTAGAAGGTGTGCCACTCGGGATCGTCGGGGGGATCGGAGATGAAATTAGGCGCAGGTGGATAAAACGAATTACCAAATGCAGAAAACTTGCGGTCGAGCGTGCCGTGACAGCTGGCGCAATTCATGGTGTAGATTTTCATGCCGTCTTCGAGATTCTCATCTGTAGGTGTGAGCGGATTGGTCACGCGCGGGGCGTGGCGCTCCATCGAGGAGTCGACGGCACCCATGGCGAAATGGCGCTCCCATTGTGGCGGTTCGAGGTTGGCGCGGGTGGGGTAGAATCCGAGAGCGACGAAACCCAGCACCGCGAGGATGAGAATAAGAACCGTGATGATGACTCCGAGAAGGAACTTGCCCATGAAGCCTCCGGAACAGACATTTTGGCAGATGACCCCGGCAGGAGGCTAGTTGTGACTCTTGAGACTTCAGCGAGCCCCAGGTTGGATCCATGCCCACAGTAACGCAAGCAATCCCGTTCCAATGAGTGTGAATATGAGGGAAGCCAGAAGGCGGAGGGCCTGCCAGAGCGGACGAGAGGAATTGTTGCGTCCCAGCCTCATAGCACTCCATACAACCACGAAGGCAATGAGTTGCAGCACGATCAGAATCCGGAGATAAGAGGTTGAGCGAACCGCAGCGTTTTGCACCTGCTGGGAGCGGCTGCCTAGCCCCGAGGATCCGCTATAGAAAGCCGACCACCACAAATATTTCAGGAAGTAATTGGCGGAGATCACCATCAGAACGGCTGCGATCAGGAAGCGAGGAGCGCGGGAAGTCACGGACGCGATTGTACACAAGCTCGGGAAATCGAAATCCCATCCTGTCACAGAAAATGCAAGGGGAAGGGGGCACCGTCTAGGGGCAACATGGTGCTCGACTAGCCGGATAAACGCGTGCGCCCTCAATAAGCCTTCAGACGGCGGGATTCGCGGACGACGTCTTCAAGCTTGGGCAGATAGTGATGTTCCTGCGGCGGCGAGAACGGAATTGCCGAGTCCAGGCCCGCGATGCGGACGATGGGACCGTCCAAATCATCAAATGCTTCCTCGTTGATGATGGCAGTGATCTCTCCAGCGAGGCCTCCGGTGCGGGAGTGCTCGTGGAGAATGATGACTTTGTTCGTCTTCTTCACGGTTGCGACGATGGCGTCGCGGTCAAGCGGCGAGACGGTGCGCAGATCGAGAATCTCCAGATCAATTCCTTCTTCGCTGAGAATTTCTGCAGCTTCGAACGCGATGTGAACCATCGCCGCGTAGGTGATGATGCTCAGGTCTTTGCCTTCCCTTGCCACCTGAGCCTTTCCGATCGGAACCACGTAATCGTCGGTCGGGACCTCTCCTTTGATCCGGCGATACAGATATTTGTGCTCGAAAAAAACGCACGGGTTGTTGTCGCGGATGGCGGCCTTGATCAGGCCCTTGGCGTCATAAGGCGTGGCGGGGCAGATGACTTTGAGTCCGGGATTGTGAACGAACCACATCTCGGGATTCTGCGAGTGGAAGGGCCCGCCGTGGACATATCCGCCGCTAGGGCCGCGAAGGACGAGCGGGGCAGGCGCCCCCCAGAGATAGTGCGTCTTGGCGACCATGTTGGAGATCTGGTTCATGGCGCAGGGAATGAAATCCATGAACTGAAATTCGGCGACGGGACGCATGCCGGTGAGCGACGCGCCAAAGGCTGCTCCGACGATGGCGGATTCGGCAATTGGTGTGTCGATGACGCGCTCGGGGCCGAAGCGGTCGATGAATCCGTCGGTGACTTTGAAGGCGCCCCCATAAATACCGATGTCTTCGCCGAGGCAGAAGACGGTGGGGTCGCGCTCCATTTCTTCCCAGATTCCCTGCCGGATGGCTTCGAGGTAGGTGAGTTGCATAAGATCAATCCAACTTGTTGGCCACTAATTCAAACGGATGAACGCGGATACTCTACTTCAAATGCACGGCTGCTTCGGTTTCTTTGTACGCGGCAGTTCCCTTCTTTGCTTTTGGCCTTCCGTACTTCGGTTTGATTTCGTGGCAGCCGTTTTCGCAGTATACGCCGCCCTCGGCGGATTCTGGCGTGGGCATGGGAGAGTTCACTGCGACTTCGCGCTCTTCTTCTATGACCCGCTCTACCTCCGCAACCAATTCCGCATTCTCTTTGCCTGTCAGCCACTTCTTCTTGCAAACCAGATAGTTCTCAAATCTGGCGATGGGGTCGCGTTTTTTCCAGAAATCAAACAGCGGCCTGGGAACATACGAGGCAGAATCGTGGATGGCGTGGCCCTTCATGCGCATCATTTTGGCCTCGATGAGCGTAGGGCCTTCGCCGCGATGAGCGCGCTCGACGGCCTCTCGAGCGGCGTCGTAAACCTGGCAGGCGTCGGTGCCGTCAACGATCACGCCGGGTATGCCGTATCCGACGGCACGTTCCGCGAGATCTTTGCAGCGGTATTGCATTTCTGATGGCGTCGAGTACGCCCACTCGTTGCTTTCGACGATGAGAACCAGGCCGAGATTCTGAACTGCCGCGAAGTTGATCCCTTCATAGGTGACACCGGTGGATTGGCCGCCGTCGCCAATGTAGGTCATGACAGCGATGTTGCGTCCCTGCAGGCGCGCGCCGAGCGCGACGCCGGACATCACAGGAATCAGATCGCCGAGCATGGAAATCGGCGAGACCATGTTGCGTTTCTCGATGTCGCCAAAGTGTGAGGTGCCGTCGCGGCCGTGCGTGGGCGAGTCGGCCTTAGCCATGTACTGCATCATCGTGTCGCGGGCGCGGAAGCCGCGGACGAGGAGCGATCCTTGATTGCGGATCATGGGCGCGAACCAATCGTCCTTATCGAGCGCGTAGGCGGACGCACAAGAGCAGGCTTCTTGACCGAGTCCAAAATAGACACCGCCAACGACTTTGCCCTGCTTGTAGAGGTTTTCGAGCGCCATCTCCATTTTGCGATTCAGCATCATGTAGCGGTAGATCTGGACAGCTTGCTGCTGGTCGAGACATTTGGATTCGCGAATCGGGGGGACAGCAGCGTCAAGGTCGCCGGTAACTTCGTAGCGGACATGGCCATTTTTATCGGTGGACTGGTGGACGGTGAAATCTGGGTGCTCGAGACGAAAGTCGGGAATGGAATAGGTTCGGAGGTTGGAACTGCCCTTCCCCTTCTTGGAATGATTCCCTCCAGACGAGCTGCGCTCGACCGGACGGACCGGGGCGCCGCCCCCCCCACGATGGCCGTTGGAGCTGTGCTTGGACTTCTTTTTGTTGTTCCCCATGTCAGGAGGCGCCGCAGGCGCTCTATTGATCGTAACGCGAGAGCCGGGAAAACGGCTAGGCTTTCGGATTGCCTTCTCTGTGGCGCAATCATCCATGCGCGAGGGCCACAGTGCTCGTGCCACACAAGCTCCCGAGCAATGCTTCCAACGATTCCACCCGGAGGATTTGGTTTTGGAAGACAACGCCGAAGTTCCGCGAGATCGAATCGGAGACAGGGTTGAGCTCGAGGGCGTGGCCGAGTTCTGTTTGCATCGAGGTCACCTGCTTCGAGCTGATACCGCAGGGGATGATCAGGTTGAAGTAGCTGAGATCGGTGTTCACATTGAGCGCGAAACCATGCGAGGTGACGAAGCCGGAGATGTGGACGCCGATGGCGGCCAGCTTGGCTTCGCCTTGGTTGGCCGCCGCATTTCTCTCTGAGCACCCTTCGGCGCGGCTGAACTCGCTCCCCTTCCGCCCTCCCCCCATGTCCGTCCAGACACCGGTGAGGCCGCAGATACGCTTGGTCGGGATGCCAAAGTCGGCGCAGGTGCGGATGAGGACTTCTTCCAGACAGCGAACGAAATCAACCGCGCCGAGATGCTTGCGTGTAGGGCGTGTCCGCGACTCGCCCGGGCGGACCAGTGCGCCCGCTCCTGCACAAGCAAATTCGCGGAGGTCGAAAATCGGGTAGCCCACGAGTTGACCCGGACCGTGGAAGGTAACGTCTCCACCGCGGTCAGATTCAAAACGTTGAACGTTGCGCTGCTGCAGAAGTTCGGGAGATGCGACCACGTTCGACGCTTTCGCGTTGCGGCCCAGCGTGATGGTGGGCGTGTGTTCGAGCAGGAGCAGGACGTCGCCGATCTTTTCTTCCTTGCGAAGGGCGACGAGCCGCTGCTGGACGCGCAGTCCAGTCGCGTAATCGATGGTGCCGAGTTGGACGACAAAGATCAAATTCTTCTGGCCAAGGATTTCACGGATTCCTGCGCATCGGATTGTTTCACCACGGAGTCAAAGAGAAAACCGATATCCGCCGCTTCCCGAGGATGACAATCATTGTCTGGTGCCACCATGTCCTGGCACAGATCCTGCGTCCTTCCCGATCGATCCGCGTGAATCCGTGGCGAGGAAGTTCACGCATTGATGGACAGTCCATACACGCTGTTGGAAGCGTCGAGCATGG
>JASHRE010000042.1 GCA_030037515.1 Candidatus Sulfotelmatobacter sp. | reverse complement strand
CCGGATCCATCTTGAGCGGAACCTGCACCGAAGCCAAGCTAGTCAAAGCCTCGGAGACGTGAGATCTGGGTGGCGAGACCAGTCCTAGATCGGCCGCGATATTGTTCATGTCCACCCCGTACCATGACATCAATTCGCGAAGGTCACGTCGATAAATAACCGCCAATGCATACAGACGATAAATACTGGGAAGGATTCCTTTCGTCTCTATGTCGGAGAGTCGACTGGGTGGGATGAAGAATTCCTCATTGCGGTATTTCTCGGCGATCCGTGTGCTGGAATTTTCAACATCGCGCATCGTCAGCCCGAGCTTCTCGCGAAGTGTGCGCAGACTTTTACCAGCGGGCAACATCAGGGACGCCTCCACAATGGCGAGCATCATACCAGAGTTCAATAGGTTTTGTTGGTAGTTTAGCTCCGGAAATAGCCGGAAGCTCCCCTGCTGTTACGAAATCCGAACTAGCTCGATCGCTCGCCCAATGCGGCATGCATGGCCGTAGGCAGATTGGGCGCGTCGCGAGTGTCCGCGATCCCTCGGCTGTGGATTTCCTGTTGATGTTCGGAATTCGTAACAGACCGTCGCCAACCCGAAGTTGCTCTTCGATCCACTCTGAGGCCGAAAGAACTTTATTCGGAGACCAGCTCGACTCAAAAGGCTTTCTTGCTTTTTTCGACGGATGACATTTGTCAGGCGACCCGGGTGATGGATGGCACTGGTGCCCCGCAGTCGCTCTCCACGATGATGGCAGCAGGTTGATCGGAGTTTCGATAGATCGCGGAAACCGTGCCGGGAGAGCCAAAATGATTGCAACCCGAACACCGCAGCAGACGAACGCCCCAGTACCGCGAGCATCCGTGGTCGCCAGCCTCGATGCCGTCAACAAAAACTACGGATCGGTTCGAGCCTTGCGGGGAGTAAATTTCCAGGTTCGAGCCGGAGAACTCGTCGCCCTGCTCGGCCCCAACGGAGCCGGCAAAACCACCGCGGTAAAACTTCTGCTCGGGTTAATGCCACCCCATGGCGGAAAAGTTCGAGTCTTTGGCGCGGACCCGACGAATCCTGAAAACCGAACGCGCACCGGAGCCATGTTGCAGGTCGGACGCGTTCCGGAAACTCTCCGCGTTCGCGAGCACATTGATCTTTTTTCCAGTTACTACCCTAAGCCCTTGCCGTCTTCCGGGGTACTGGCTGCAGCGGGTCTGGAAAAGATTCGCGATCGAAAATTTGCCGAGCTTTCCGGCGGACAAAAACAACGCGTGCTGTTCGCGCTGGCCATCTGCGGCGATCCGGACCTGCTCTTCCTTGACGAGCCCACGGTCGGACTCGATGTGGAAGCGCGCCGCATGCTGTGGGAGCAAATCCGGCAACTGGTCGATCGCGGCAAAACCGTGGTTCTCACGACGCATTATCTGCAGGAAGCCGATGCCCTGGCCGATCGCGTTGTCGTGATCAATCAAGGAGAAATCATTGTCGAGGGTACTCCCGCCGAGATCAAGTCTCAGACTACCGGAAAGAAAATCCGCTGCATCACCCGTCTCGACCCTCCATGGGTGCGACAGATTGCCGGAGTCACCGCGGTCCGGAGCGACCGCGGAGTTATCGAAATTCATGCCAGTGAAGCGGAACCAGTGCTTCGAGAACTGCTGAAGCAGGATCCATCCCTCTCCGGCCTCGAAGTCACCAGCGCGGGATTGGAAGAGGCATTTCTGGCGCTCACGCAGGACAGCGTGCGAAATGCCAGTTACGGAAACTGAAAACCATCGGCGAGCCCGGAGGCCGGGCGAGTACTACTAAGGAGATCTCAATGAGCACCGTGTCCGTTGCCATCAGCCGCAGGCAAATCGAACGTTTCCCCGCTGCTGCGGTCACCATCTACTGGAAGGAAACGAAGTACGAATTTCTGAAGTACCTGCGAGTTCGCATGTACACCGCTTCGGTGCTCAGCTTTCCCCTCATGTTCTATATTCTGTTCGGACTTTTGCTGAACTCGCATGATGCCATCGGAGGGATGCGCGTGCCGACTTATCTCATCGCAACATACGGCACATTCGGCATCATGGGCGCGTCGCTGTTCGGAACCGCTGCCGGCCTGGCTTCGGACCGCGGCCTGGGATGGCTCGAGGTGAAGCGTGCCAGCCCCATGCCTCCATTTGCATATTTCTGGGCGAAAGTGATCACCAGCATGGTTTTCAGCACCGTAATCGTTCTGGCGCTGTTCGCACTGGGCGCCGCTTTCGGTGGCGTGCGTATGCCAGTCGCCACCTTCGCCAAATTGTTCGGAACTCTGGTCGCTGGATCGCTGCCATTCTCGGCCATGGGTCTGGCAATTGGCTATTTCACCGGACCGAATTCCGCTGCTCCGGCCATCAACCTCATTTATCTGCCGATGTCTTTTTGCAGCGGACTGTGGGTTCCTGTCACATTTCTGCCGAAATTCGCCAAACAGATTGCTTTGGTGCTGCCGCCCTATCACTTGTCGCAGTTGGCGCTGGGAGTTGTGGGGGCCGGCGGACACCAGTCCAGCTGGACGCATTGGGAAGTCCTGATCGCTTTCACCATGATTTGCCTGGGCGTGGCCCGCATCGGCTTTCAGCGCGACCAGGAAAAAATGTACGGATGATGGAGCTTGTGATGAGTCTGCAATTGAGAAATGCACTGACCCGGGCGGCTGTGCTCATGCTCTTAGGCATCGCCGCTCTCTTGTGCGGAGCGAAGTGGTTGGCGGTCCTGATCCCGGTCGCGCTGCTGGTGTACTCCTCCGTCGAACATTCCCCCAGAGGAGCTGGCAGACCGTGACACGGGCTCACTCCGCCGCACTCCGGGAAACCGGCGACCGTGTCATCTTCGGCAATGAGCAGTGGCCGGAATTGAGTTAGGGGATCACAATACACATATGTCGGCAATGTCCTTCAACCGCAATCCAACCTGCGCAACCGGCGGTCGCTGGAAGCTCAAGCCCTGGAGCGCACTCCTCAAAGATAAAGACCACGGCTGGAGTCCGCTGCTGTGGGTGCTCTATCTCGGTTTCTTTTTCATAGACCCTGTCCTTTCTCACGCCAGTCTGCGCATCTGGCTGCTCGACGGACTCGGCGCGCTCATTTTTCTGATTCTGTACTTCGGACTCCTCTTCTTCGAGAACCCCTATCGTCTCGGCCACATCGCCGGCATGATATTGCTTGGACTTCTGTACCAGCCGATTAACCAGGGCGCGTGTACGTTCTTCATCTTCGCCGCTGCCATCCTGCCGTTCTGCATGGCAACGCAAGCCGCCGCGTGGCTTGGTTTGGGAGTCATCGGAGCAGTTGCTGCCGTCGAGGGATTGTTGCTTCACGTGGCTGGTTGGGCGTTGTTCTACTTGGTTTTGTTCCCCGTCATTATCGGAGCGGGAAATACGTTCAACGCCGAGCGCACCCGCATGAATCGAAAATTGCGCAAGGCGAATGAAGAGATCGAGCATCTGGCAAAAGTCGCCGAGCGTGAACGCATCGCCCGCGATCTGCACGACGTTCTCGGACACACGCTCTCGGTCATCAGCCTGAAATCCGAGCTGGCTGGAAAACTCATGGACCGCGATCGGCAGCGGGCGGAAAAAGAGATTCGCGAAGTGTCGGAAATTTCCCGCCAGGCTCTGTCCGACGTCCGCGACGCAATCCGCGGATATCGGGCCAAGGGCCTGGCCGCGGAATTGGCGCAGGCGAAATCGACGCTGGAGACCGCCGGGCTTAGCGTGCAATGCGACGCAGCCACCACCATCAAGGTTCCAGCCCTGCAGGAGAGCGTGTTGTCCCTGGCTCTGCGCGAAGGCGTGACCAACGTCGTCCGCCACGCCAACGCGCGCTCCTGCCGCGTGCGCCTGGAGCAGCAGAATGGGTCGTGCAGATTGGAGATTCACGATGATGGGCTGGGCTTCGTGACTGCAGAAGGCAACGGCTTGCGCGGTATGCGCGAACGCGTGGAGATGCTCGGAGGTACGCTGATGCGCAGCAATCAATCCGGCACCAAGCTCACGATAACGCTGCCTCTGAAAGACGTGGCCTTCAAAGAGCCGGTCTGAGCGTTCGAACACACACCGGCTTTCGGCCATCACTGGGCCTTCCCCCGAGATCTCCGCGATGAGAGGCTTTACCGTGACTAACGTGAAAGAACGCCCCAAAGAAGCGCGCAAGACCATTCGCGTGGTTTTGGCCGAGGATCAAACCATGGTTCTCGGCGCGCTCGCAGCCCTGCTCGAGATCGAAGGAGACATTTCGGTCGTGGCGCAGGCGCGCAACGGCAATGAAGCCCTTGAAGCCGTGCTGGCCAACCTGCCTGACGTCTTCATCACCGATATCGAAATGCCGAACATGAGCGGGCTCGACGTCGCAGCGGAGTTGAAACGGCGCCGCACCGGCACGCGCGTCATCATCGTCACCACATTCGCCCGCACCGGATATTTGCGTCGCGCACTCGAAGCGGGAGCCTCCGGATATCTTCTCAAAGACATGCGCGCCGAAGAGCTGGCCGACTCCGTGCGCCGCGTGCATCAGGGACTGCGGGTCATTCATCCCGAGCTGGCCACTGAGGCCTGGGGCGAAATGGATCCTCTGACCGATCGCGAACGCCAGGTTCTGCGATTGGCAGGCGAGGGCATGGCCAGCGGCGACATCGCCAGCGAACTGGGATTATCCGACGGCACGGTGCGGAACTATCTCTCTGAAGCCATCAGTAAGCTGGGCGCAAGCAATCGCGTCGAAGCGGCGCGAATCGCAAGAACAAAAGGGTGGTTGTAGGTGCCACGGTGATATCCGATGGCGGGTTTTGCAGGGCCGCGCTTGAGCTTTCCCTGATACACCCGGCGCATCGACCAGACCAGCCTGCAACCCACTTCTGATCTTGGCCAGATTGCTGCGCCACCTGCTCCGCCAAGCGCTCCATCGAGCCGGGTGGTTTTTCTGCTTCCCAAGGTGGGGCTGATCGGAACGATGCTGGCCATCGCCGTTTACCATCCCCTCGATCAAACAACGTTTCTCTGGCTTAGTCTGATCCTATTTTTCGCGATCATTATTCTGGCCTCTCACATTCAGCAGAAGGCCAGAGGCGGCAGAAACGTGGGTTCCTTCTTCCCGATGACTTACTGGCTGGCGTTTGCGCTGGCATTGTGGCCGAACGGAGCGCTCGATCACTCCGCGCCGGAAACGCACCGGGAACTGGCGACCCGCAAGCACGTCGTGCACGGCAGGCAAGGAAGGTCTTCTTTATTACGTCGAATTCACTTCCTGGCGAGCGGATCGGACCGCAGAGAACCTCAGCATCCGGTACCAATCGTACCGGCGGCTTCCGGTGGACGATCCGATTCTCGTCGACGTACAGGGGGGCGCTCGGGCCAGCGCGTGGACCGGAGCGGTTCATAAGGCGGAATGGGAGGTTGATTGCGCCGAATCACAAAGCATTGCGCTCGATTCCGGCTTCCTGCTTCTTCACAGTTCGATACGCCCAGGCCATGCGCGGAGTATTGTGCGCGATTCCGATCTGGCCATCGCGATTCAGCACGATGATCCCGCCATGCCCATCGAGGCGCTGCTTCAAATGGTTCATCGCCTCCTGGGCAGCCCACTCGGGAAGATTGCCCGCTGCAATGCGGTCGGCGGTCCACTTGGCGAGCACAAGTTTCATGATGGGCTCCCCCCATCCGGTGGTGGAAGCAGCGGCGCTGAGATTGTCTGCATAACAACCGCATCCGATCAGTGAGGAATCTCCCAGCCTTCCCGGAGCCTTGTTCAGCGTGCCTCCGGTCGAAGTCGCCGCCGCGATATTGCCATCGCGATCGAGCCCGACCGCGCCCACTGTGTCGTGCGAAATCTCCGGCGCGAACAACTCTTTCCCAGCTTGCGAGGACGAGTCGTCGCTGCGTCCGGCTCGTGCGATTTCCTGCTGATATTTGCGCAAGCGTTCCATCTCGCGCGGGATGATCAGATCCTCGTTTTTGCAGAGTGGAATGCCGTGCTCGGCGGCAAATTTCTCTGCGCCCTCGCCCACAAAATAAACGTGAGGGCTCTCGCTCAAGATTTTGCGCGCGGCGCGCACCGGATTGAGAAGATGTTCGACGCACCCCACGCCACCGGCGCGCAACGTCGCGCCATCCATGATGAGGGCATCGAGTTGGACGCGACCCTCGCGGTTGAGAAAGCTGCCGCGCCCTGCATCGAAGGTGTCATCGTCTTCCATGATGACGACCGCTTCTTCGACGGCATCGAGCGCCGACCCCCCGCCATCGAGCACGCGCCAGCCGGCCTGGAGCGCGTTCCTCGCGCCCTGGATGTGGGCCTCAACCATGTCGTCGGGCATGGCCCAGGCGCCACCATGAACGACCAGCACGGGATCAGTGGGCAAGATGAGTCCCCAAAGTTTAAAACCTAACGCCTACCGGATGCGATCCGGTAGGATAGCAGGATTGGCGCGCGCACACCCGCCTGGGAAACAGACGGGCTGCTCCGCACTCCCTTGCGGAGCATAAAAGACCGTGATCTGCACGTCGCCGGCCACGGCTTTTGTGCCGGCTGGCGCGGAAAGCCGATCGATGCCGGAATCGCGACTGCGAAACTTTCCCGATCGATTTCCGCCGTCGTCAATGTCGTATTCCACAGATTGGCGGAACCTCCCTCCATGAACCGGAGCGGTGATGATGGCTGAATCGTGTAGGCGTGCGCCGTTCCGATTGCCTTTCCGTTGTAAAGCAATTGTTCGCTGAAAGTCACGGCAGGGGTGGCGGTTGGCGCGCAATTGATCGACGAAACTAGAATCCCAAGCGTCTTCGCCGTTGCGGGAATGGCAAACTTGAATCCGGTCGCTTCAGGCACTGGGAATTGATCGATTGATCGCGCCACCCCGAGTGACGGAGACGGCCGCAGCGGCAAAGCCTGGGCCGCGCAGGTTGCGCCAGCCCGGTTGGTCCATGGTGACTGCGCGGAACTGGAGCGCGACAGGCTCGCGTCCGCGCCGGCCTCGGCTTCAACTCGAATGCGGTTTCCGGGCCGGGCAAAGGTATCCGTTCGGAACGGCCGGGGCGAGATTGGCATTTCCACGCTTGGCGAAAGTGAGCCGTCAGCTCAAGGCGAATCCGCTCCTTTGCGCTGTTGCGGGGAGGCCGGGATCCTTGGCCAGTTTTTGCCAGCACGTCGCAGTAGTCTCGTGTGTTTCTGCCGGGATATTCCTCGATAGAGGAAAATTCTGCTTCGAGTATTCCTTCGCGTCCAAGAACTGGAGCCCGGAGAAACCGAGCCATCCGCCCATTACCATCGGAAAACGAATGAATCATCGCAAGACTTGAGATGCGCCATCGCGCGATTTTCTTGCGGCACAGCACAATGAGCGGGTTCGTAATCTCCGCATTCGTCCCCCCCAGTGCGACGAAATCTGGGGCTTCTGTTTACGGCAAAGACAACAACATAAGCATCGGACCGGCGGCTCGCTGAGGCTGACAAAAGAAACTGCGCCACTGCCGCCAAGCGAAGTGTGCCGGGAGCAAGCGAGCTTACGCCGCTTGGCCGGGAGTCAGTGACACGGGCGGGCCCTGGGTGCGCGTCCAGGTATAGCGCATACGATGGATAACGGTGATGGTCGAGAGCACAGCGATGACCCACAGCGCGGGCGCCATGCGGTTGAACAGAGCGCCGAGAATGACCAGCACGAGCCGCTCGGGGCGTTCCATGAATCCGACGCGGCAGGAACCGATCAGCGATTCCGCG
>JASHRE010000420.1 GCA_030037515.1 Candidatus Sulfotelmatobacter sp. | reverse complement strand
GCAACAATCATGACACCGGCACACGCGGCTGCGAGTCCCCACTGAAGAGCATGTCCTCGGAAATGCCTGGAGAGTTTTTCCCAAAAAGATAGACGTTGATTGACCTGGGCTGGCCTCGCTTCCTTCGAAACCTCTGCGAGAAGACGGGAGAACTCCACCCGGGACCTGCCACGCGACGACGGTTTGGCCGTCAGTCTTCTAGGTGTTTATCTCTCAATCTCTCCTCGGTCTCTTGGTCCTTAAATTACGCTTGACGTAACACGTAACGTTTGCTATTCCTTAGCTGTGATCGTCAGCTACCGGGACAAGCGGACCAGAGATTTCGCATTCGGTAAGCGGGTCAAGGCATTCTCGGCAATTGAGCGCGCTACCCGGCTTAAACTGGACCGCTTAGACGCAGCGATCGAGCTTAGGGATCTTAGTGCGTTGCCCGGAAACCGACTTGAAGCCTTGAAGGGCGACCGAAAGGGACAGTACAGCATTCGCATCAACGACCAATGGCGGATCTGCTTCGAGTCGCCGACAGGGTCACCTGGGCCGGCAAATGTAGAGATCGTTGACTACCACTAGGAGAATATTTGTGGGAATTTCTGCAATTCACCCTGGCGAGCATCTGGCAGAAGAACTCAAAGAGCTAAGCATGAGTGCTGCTGAGCTTGCGCGACAGCTAGGCGTTCCAACCAATCGTGTAACCGAAATCCTGAACCGAAGACGTGCGATCACGGGCGATACGGCACTGCGACTTGCACATTTCTTCGGAACTACGGCTGAGTTTTGGCTCAACCTTCAAAGCCTCTACGAGCTGCGTATCGCGCAGAAGAAGGCGGGAAAGTCGATCGACCGACTACCAACGCTGAAGCATACCGAGGAAGCACATGCGTAGAGACGTGCCGAGCGCATCGTCGGCACATTTTTCGATCGCACAGCAGGCAATTCGAGCACGAAACGACTGATGGAATGTCAGTCGGGCACGCTTCCCTGGAGGCCGACATCTCACTACCAATCTTGAACGTCAATGACCTCCCGAGGCGATTTTCCGTTCTTTCAGAGCTTGGTTCCAGCGTTATTCAGCCCGCAGGGCGGACATTGCCTCGATCTGGGAGGCTCGCCAGGCCGGAAATAGGCAGGTTCCGGTCGCCGAGATCAGCGGCGTTGCGATTAGCCAGAGGAACACGCTGGCATCGAGAGGGGCTGGTTCTATAGAGAACCGAGGCGATCAGGCGAGTCACGGTGAGGCTGGCTGCAATCCCAATGGCAAGACCGAGCAGCGCTGGCAGCGAGCCATCAATGAACACCAGCCGCAATACCTACTCTCCTTCTGCTCCCAGGGCCATGTGGATACAAATATTGGTCGGCAATAGTTTGCGCGATGTCAGACCCATCGCCATCCTTGGTAAGGACCACTACACCGAGCCCCAATTCCGGAAACCAGCGCTGTTCGATGTCGTAATACGCACGCGTTGAGCGCGAACTGGGCCTATTCATAGGATCAGTCCCGGGAAACGGGCTTATCGCCGTCAAGTCCGGGACGGTCGACTCCTCCCCTAAGATCGCGTTCCCAACCCTTATAGTCCTCTCCAGGATCGCTATCCGATGCTGAGCTGTTAACGAATCGCGGGAAGAATGTACTTCGGTACAAGTTCCTCTTGGATCCTGTACAGCACCGGGTCCGAGTAATTTCCCGCGTAAAAAGCGACTACCAGGTCTAGCTCGGGAATACCCATCACCAGTTGCCCGCCGTTACCGCCCGCGAAAAAAGCCCGCAGGGTCTTATCCTTGTATCGGTAGGCAATGCTCCACCACAGGTATCCGTATTGCAACTTGCGAAGATTCTCGAGCGGCGACGTTGCTCTCCGCGCCCACTCCGGGCTCACAATCGTCTGCCCATTCCACTTTCCCCCGTCCAGCATCACCTGGCCCAACTTCATAAAGTCCCGAGGCAGCCATGAAATCCCTCCCCCCATATAAGGAACGCCATCCGCGGCGAGGATCAGGTAATAATGCTGGATTTGCATTGGATCGGCGATGCGTTCCTGAACAAGCTCCGTTAACGGTTTACCCGTCACGCGCGTCAGCACATCGCCCAGCAAATTCGGATCCGCACTGCAGTATGTCGGTTGCTCCCCAGGGTTGCTGATCATCGCCACATTCAACGTGTAGCGATACCAATCTGGATCGGCAGTTTGTTCCTGCATGACATCTTCGTTGCCTGGCGCTGCCGGATTGCGATCGTCGCAATTGTAGCCAGATGTCATCATCAGCAGATTCTCCACCGTCATGGCTTTCTTGCGGGAGTCAAGATCCGCGGGGAGACTGCCATAGAGCGTCTGGTAAACATGGGTCGATACACTCAAATCCGCTCCGTGGGCGATTGCTGATCCAACCAGTGTCGCTGTCAGGCTTTTGCTCGCTGACCGCGTATCGTGTGCCTTCTCTCGATTGAAGCCGTGGAAGTAATGCTCGAAAACCAGCTTGCCGTGCCGGGCGAGCAACATGCCATGAATATCCAGATCGTGAACCGAGGTATTCGGAGGGTCGACCTCGATCTTGATCAATTTCTTGAGCGGCTCCTCCGAGATCCCTGCCTTTTCCAACGTTCCCACCGGCCAGCCGTCATCTTCTGCCAGGGGCGGAATGTAACGGTATTCAGGTGGGTTTTTGCCACGCGCATAAAAAAAGCTGTCGTCTCCTGCGCGTGAAAAATCGAAAGTCGCGCCCAGCCGCGGAAAATAAATGGACATACGGTCGTGGCTTCGATCACTACCGGCGTGGAACGTTCCTTCGGCCAATACTCGTTGTTCTTCGCTATTACGAAAATGGCCGACAAGCCTCACTGCGTCGCCTTCTCGCTCCAAATGATTGACTTCGAGAAAAACGCCGAGATTGCGATCGGGGTTCCGCAGAAACGCCCGCACCGTGCCATTTTCTCCGGGGCTGGCGATCAGATAGAACGTAAATTCGTCTTCTAATGGAACAACTTGCCCGCGCCAACGATCTTTGCCGAACGACGTGAGTCTTACGGGTGAGGCATATTGCCGGCCAGCGTTGGCCGTCGCGGGCTGGATCCAGTGCCCGCGAATCTCGTTGCCATTGGAATTCAGGATGCCGTGGAACTCACCCTGACCCGCGCGGAAAACTA
>JASHRE010000419.1 GCA_030037515.1 Candidatus Sulfotelmatobacter sp. | reverse complement strand
CTTCTTCTTTGAAGCGGGCATTCGCGCCTCGCAAAGTGAAGCACAGTCTAAGAACGCCGCTGCGCAACGGGTCAATTTTAGACCCGCCGTTGGGCAACGAAAATTTTGCGGCGCGCGCTTATGCGAGGTCAAGGCGCGAGGAGCACGGTCCCAAGCGCCCGATGGCGCGTTTTGGCATATTAGGGGCTTGAAAAGCGTGTGCCAGTTTTTGGAAAATATTGGACTCACAACCGTCGCAATGAATCATCGCGAGTCTACCGAGACCAACAGAGTCTCAATCTCGCGTTGTTCCGGAAGTGAGGATGAGTGGAGGATTTCTGAAATGCCCGGGATGTACACATGGCAACGTCACTACGAGGCGGCCCTTGTAGAAACCGATCCAAGGCAGCTGATCAGACTAATCAAAGCCGCTGAGGTCGAAATCGACGCGCGCATGGAAGAGCTGCGCCTCAAGCATGACGGTACGCGCGATGAAAGAGATGCCATCGCCGAGGCGCTCGCCGGACTTAATATTCTGCGCAAGGAAATCCACGCTGCATAACCGCATCGCCTTCCCCAAAGCCTGCAAAATCGAGGACCATGACCTTTTCGTCCGCGAATTTGTTAGGGGTCGGCAGTCCCATCCCCCGCCCACCGGCGCTGAAATCTTCTCTTCGCAGTAACATACATCTGGAGAGGGATGGGAATGCAAAGACTGAACATTGCGAGCGGGACAGCCTGGGAGCCCATCGTCGGTTATTCCCGGGCCGTCAAAGTGGGCCAACATGTGCACGTTTCCGGCACGACGGCGACGGGGCCGGATGGAAATATTGTGGGCGTCGGCGACGTACACGCGCAGACGGTACAGACACTCAAGAACATCGAAAGCGCGCTGAAAAAGGCCGGAGTCGGCATGAAAGATGTGGTGCGCACGCGGATGTACGTCATCCACATTGCCGACTGGGAGAAGATCGGCCGGGCGCACGGCGAGTTCTTTCGCCAAATCCGTCCCGCCACTTCCATGGTCCAGGTCAGCGCTCTGATTTCACCGGAGATGCTGGTCGAGATCGAAGCCGATGCGGTGGTTCCTTCCTAGCCCGGCGACTTCTTGCAGAAGTCATTGCGAAAAAGGAACGGGAGCCAGTAGTATGCCGACTGCCGTAGGCGGCGGCAGCTAAGACCGGCCGAGCAATGGAACTATCAAGCCCGATTCCTAGCCTGGTTCCGAGTCTCGTGCTCAATGCAATGGTGACGCTGGCGGACTATGGTTTTGGTTCGCCACGATCCCGTTTAGAAGAGTGCCCGTTCTGCGCGACCCGGGCCGCCGTCTCGGGCAAGGAGACCAGGAGGAGACGGTGGCAAGAAAGCGCAAGCCAGAGAACAAAGAGAAGCTGGCAGTGTTGCCCACGATGCGTCCGGATGCTGCTGGGATCGACATCGGGGCGACGGGTTGCAGTTCCTGCACTCGGTGGGTCTGTTACGAGCCTCCTAACCGGCCCGAGCACGAAGTTTGCGCGGTGCGTTCGCTGCTGCGCCATCGTGAGAGTTTGACCCAGATGGCGGCGACGCACGTGCATCACATGCAGAAGGCGCTGGACCAGATGAATCTGCAGTTACATCACGTAATCAGCGACATCACGGGGCAAACCGGTCTGGCCATTGTGGATGCCATATTGGCAGGCGAACGGGACCCGCAGGTCTTGGCCAAGCTACGCGACAAGCAGATTAAGGCCAGCGAAGAAGTCATCGCCAAATCCCTGGTGGGCGACTATCGCGCCGAGCACTTGTTCACCTTACGTCAGTCCTTGGTTGCTTATCGCAGTTATCAGAAACTGATCATGGATTGCGAGGCCGAGATTGGACGCTATCTGGAGGAATTCCAGCTCCCTGGTCCGCCCAACGATACGCGGCAAGAAGCTGTGCCCGCCTCGACTCTGCGAGCCTCATCAACTCCGGGGCTGCGTTCGCAACTGCAGCGTGTCTTCGGCATCGATCTAACTCAGATTCCCGGCATTCACGTCGGCATCGCGCAGGTCCTGTTCGGGGAAATCGGCCCCGACTTCAGAAAAATCGGCGCATGCGCGCCAAACTTGGCGCCCCCAAAGCCATCACCGCAGCCGCGCACAAACTAGCTCGCATTATTTTTCACCTAGTCACCACACGCCAGGAGTTCGACGACAGCCGTTTTGCCGCCGATCAATTGCGCCATCAGAAACGTCAGGAGATCAAACTACGCGCCCGAGCCAAATCCATGGGTTTCGAACTCGTACCGCTCCCGCAAGCCGGATGAGTTCCTTAGAAGGCGGGAAAGTCTCCTCCCCCCCGGGCTCGTGCGAAACGTCGTGCGGTAGAAGGCTCGCTTCGGGAGCGGACGGAGGGATGCGGCCGTCCCCGAACAACTCACGCTGAATTCGCTTGACAAGCGCTGCGGCGCGCGCATAATGCGTCAATCCACTTCGCGAGTTCGACCCGCACGGGAGCTTTTTCCGGGCGGAGGAGGGACTTATGAGCGTGCTGGAACTCTGTGACCGGGAAATTGCGGCGGTTGGGCTCGACGCCACGGTCGCTGACGCGATTCATAAGATGCTGGATCACCACGTGGGCGCGGTTGCTGTAGTCGATAGCGATTTCCGCGTAGCCGGAATTTTTACCGAACGAGACGTGCTGCGCAAACTCGCGCTCACTCGGCTCGATCCGCAAACCACTTCGGTGCGCCAACTGATGACCACCCCGGTGGAAATGGCTACACTTGGAACCGGAGCGGGCGAAGCTCTGACCATCATGCTGGAGCGGCATTTCCGCCATCTGCCCGTCGCCGACGACGCCGGCAAACTGCTGGGGATTCTTTCGATCCGCAACCTGTTGGAGTGGCGGGTGGGCGATCTCAGCCGTGAACTGGAGTCGCTCGAACAATACGTGTCGAATGACGGACCAGGCGGCTAGGCGGTCGCTTCTCATCCCGAGAAAGCCGATGTTGGCGCCGCGAAAGGATCTGGGCGATCCGCGCGTTGGCGGGGTTGCGACCTAAATCGCGCGTTCAGGTCGCTTCGACGTTACGGCTACGCCGGCAGGGCTTCCATTTCGGCGATCGCTCGGTCGAGGTGCGCCAGTGTTTCCTCTACCCGAAGCGAGTACATGTCACGGCCGGCGCCTT
>JASHRE010000418.1 GCA_030037515.1 Candidatus Sulfotelmatobacter sp. | reverse complement strand
AAAGGCGACAAACAGCGCCGCGCGCTGATGGAGGATCGCAAGAACCTGCGCGTCGGGATTCCGCGCGTGTTGAACATCTACACATATGCGCCGCTGTTCAATGCGTACTTCGAGAGTTTAGGGGTGCAGCCGGAGAACGTCATCTACTCTGACTACACCAGTTCCGAGCTCTATCGAGCAGGTGCGAGCCGAGGCGCGATCGATCCCTGCTTCCCGGCGAAGATCGGCATCTCCCACGTTTACAACCTGATTCAGGAAAAGCACCGCAAGAAGCCGCTCGACGCAATTTTCTTCCCCATGTACGACGTGTTGCATTCGCCCCTGAAAAACATCGTTGGGGCGAATGCCTGCCCGACTGTGACGGCAACCCCGGAAACCGTGAAGGCGGCGTTCACGAAAGAGAACGACGTCTTTGCCGAAAACAATTTGAAGTACATCGACCCGGTGTTGAATTTTTCGGATCGCAAATTGTTCGCGTATCAGATGCTGACGGCGTGGAAGGATGTCTTGGGCCTCTCGGACGGCGAGAACGAGCGCGCCATCGAATCCGGATTCCAAGCGCTGAAGAATTACGAAGCGAACATCCGGCGCCGCGCGCGCCAGGTGCTCGATCAACTGGAGCGCGAAGACCGCATCGGCATCGTCATGCTCGGTCGTCCATATCACCATGATCCGGGCTTGAATCACGAGATTCTTGATGAGTTTCAGAAGCTCGGATATCCCATCTTCTCGCAAAACACGCTGCCGATCGATGAAGACCTGCTCGAACGTCTTTTTGGCGACGAAGTTCGCGCGGGAGTGATCACGCATCCGCTGGACATCGGCGATGCCTGGAAGAATTCTTACTCCTGCAGCACGAACCACAAAGTGTGGGCGGCGAAGTTCACGGCGCGGCATCCCAACCTCGTCGCTCTGGAGATCTCCAGCTTCAAATGCGGGCACGATGCGCCGATCTATGGAGTGATCGAGGGAATCATCGAACAATCCGGAACGCCGTATTTCTGCTTCAAAGATTTGGACGAGAATAAGCCTTCTGGTTCGATACGCATCCGCGTCGAAACCATTGATTATTTCCTGCGCCGCTACCGGGATGAGGTTATCCGCAAGCGCAAGGCTGCCGAAGATATAGAGGCACAACTGGCAGCGCTGGAAGCGGAGTTGCGTCGCGAGAAATACGGAGAATCCGCGATCGCTTCGATGCAGGCCGACATGGAGCCAGAAGCGCAAGAAATGGCGGCCGACTAGGGCATTGCTGTATCTCTCCCCCGGTTTCCCTCCGCGACTGGGGCGCGGCGCCTGTCCGTTGCTTACTTTATTGTCAATGCATTTCATGCAACTTTCTCCGCTCCTGGCTAATCAATATCAATAACCGCGGTCACCTCGTGACTATAAGCATGACTACGCTCAGGCGTGGAGGAAGATCAGCATGGCCACCGCCCCGAAGTTCCGCATCGACGTCGACATTCACAACCTGCTCATGAACTCCGCTCCCGGCCCGACGCTAGTTCCTAAGCCAAAGGGACTGAATTTGCCCGAACCAGTATTTCCGCAACATCCGGAAAAGCTTTCCGATCCCGGGCCCGACGTGATTCCCAAGAAACGCGCGTGGACGTGGCCGCTGGCGTACCGCGCAATGCGGGGATGGCTGTTTCCTTACATTCGTTCGCGTGTCCTGCCCGGAGATTTTCATCCCATCACGGCTTATCTTTTCCTTGAGTACAAATGCAATCTCGATTGCTGGTACTGCTGGGCCTACAACAATAAAGTGAAGGGCATGACTGAGGACGTGGCCCGGCGCTCGATTGACTGGCTGTATGATCACGGGTGCCGCGTGCTGGCGCTCATGGGCGGTGAGCCGCTGTTGCGTCCGCAGTTCGCGCACAAAGTTGTGTACTACGCCGCGAAAAAAGGCTTTTGGATTTACATCGGCACGAATGCGCGTCTGCTGCGTCCTGATGTCGCCGACCGTTTGGGAGACGCGGGCGTCGCTGTGATCAATTTTGCCGTCGACGCCTGGGATGAGAAGCCAAGCCTGCCAAAGGCGTTGATTCCCGTACGCAAGCATCTTGAGCACCTTCTGAAGAAGCAGTACGTTTATGGCTACATGGTGTTCTTCAACATGAACATTTGCCGAAACAATGCGGAGGACATTCGCCAGCTGACGCAGTATGCGTACGATCATCGCATCGCGACGGACTATCACATCAACGAAACACCTATGCTCGAGCAGGACGAGCACTTCAAGCACCTCAGCGACAATCCCACCTACATCATGCCCTCGGATTGGCCGGCGATCGATTCGCTGGTCGACTGGCTGATCGAAAAAAACAAAGCTGGATATCAGATGGTCAATTCGGTTCAGCGCCTGCAGGAGATCAAAGCCTTCATCCGGATGGCCAGTGGCGCGGACTTGAAGCGGCTGGGCTGGAATGGCGATGGAACCGGGAGCAACGGCGACGTGGCTGAGCAGTTGCGAGATACACCGGGGATCGTGCAAGACGAAAATGGCGAAGTACATTTCGCCGAATGGAGTTGCCGTGCGGGACAGAACAACGTGATCGTGCGGACCGACGGAACCGTGGCGCCTTGCTTTCCGATGTACGCATCAACTTATGACTGGGGAAATATCGATCATCACAAGCTGGAAGACCTACAGCTTCAGGACATGAAGAAGACATGCCAGAGGCATTGCTTTTCGACGCTGAATCACAATCTGGCATACTGCTATAACGATGCTCGGGTGATCAAGTTCGTCTGGAAGAACCTGGTCACCAATCGCATGAAAGGCGGAGCGCAGAGCTTCGAGGATTGAGGATTTGTTATTCTCGCCGGTTTCTCCCCATCCACCCCATTGTGCTCGAACCGCGGATGGCAAACAGAACCCTTAGTCTCTCGGATGGTCAATGGACTTGCCCGGAATGCAATCGAGAGCGCCGCCGGGATCGTAACGCAGCCAGTAACTTCGGAGAGGAAGAAGTCCGAGAACTCGTGGCTAGGGGAATCCCAGGGACGTTAACCGCCTGCGGACAGCATATAAGGCTTGCCGCAGCGAGCGATGTCGTGGAAGCAGGAATCCCCGCCTTTGGGCGTGGCGAGATTCAAATTTCAGATTCGCGCCCATGTAGCGGGAATTTCCACATACGAGCGATTCAATTCTGCAACCGACGCGCAGCCGAGCAGGCGGAGCGTGCGTTCGACATCCAGGCGCAGAATTTCGAGCGCGCGGATGACGCCCGGATGCCCGGCGGCCGCCAGTCCGTAGGCGTAAGCGCGTCCGATCAACACCGATCGAGCCCCCAGACACAGCGCTTTTACGATGTCGCTGCCGCGGCGAACGCCGCCATCCATCAGCACTTCAATGCGACCATCCACCGCGGCGACGACTTCGGGAAGCGCGCGCAGAGTGGGAGAAACGGAGTCGAGCTGACGTCCGCCATGGTTCGAGACCACGACCGCTGCGGCCCCTTCGTCGATGGCCCGGCGAGCATCATCTCCGGTGAGAAGGCCTTTGACCATGATCGGCCCCTTCCATGATTCGCGAATCCAGCGCAGATCCTCCCATGTAACGGTCGATTCGGCCAGTGCGGCCGCGACGTCGGTGAGTTCCATCGGCCCCTGACCGGGAAGAACAATATTCTCGAGTTTGGGAACTCCGCCATCGAGAAGAAATGAAATCAGCCAGCCAGGATGCGCGAGAAGATTCCCTAGATATGGAATCTTGGCCAAGGCTGATGGACCCATGAGTTCTCTCATCCCGTTTCGCGGATCGCGCTCGCGCATGCCGGCGACCGGCGTGTCCACAGTGATCACCAGTCCAGAAAAGCCGGCTTTGCGTGCTCGGTCGAGTGCGGCCTCGGCTGCCTTGCGGCCACCCATCAGATAAAGCTGGTAGAAAACCGGACCCTTGGATGCCGCGCGCACGTCTTCCATAGGATGTCCGGAGATGGTCGAGAGAATGTAGCCCGTGCCACCTTCGCCGGCGGCGCGGGCCGCTGCAACCTCACCTTCCGGATGCATGAGGCGGCTATATCCGACTGGAGCGAGCATCGCGGGGAACGCGATTTCGTACCCGAGTACGTTTGTTTTCAGGTTGCAGTTGTGCACGGCGACGGCGCCACGCGGCCGGAACGTGACTTCGCGAAATGCGCGGCAGTTTTCGGCGAGCGTGAGTTCGCCTTCGGCGCCTCCATCGAGATAGTCGAACACTGCTTTCGGTATCCGAACCTGCGCGCTGCGGCGCAGGTCTTCTATGTTTACGACTTGGGAGGGATTCAAAGGGCGAGACACGGCAGCTATTCTACACATGAAGACCCGCGCATTCGCATTGTTGGGTGCGGGCGCTTACGCGCGCGGGGACCTGTACATGCCGTAAGCGCGCCTTCGACGTCCGCGCCAAGCGGACTATTACCGCGGTTCGCCCGTCGGATCGAAGCGAATGCCGGCTACATCCGCGCCCGACGCCAGGAGCTCGCGAATCTTGCCGCGATTCGATCCGGCCTGGTCAACTGCAGCCGAAATGCAATTCAAGGCTTGGCGAAGCGGAGTTCCTTCCGGCAGCCGGAAAATCCACGGGATGTTGCTGGAGGTGAGCGCGCGATCGGCTGAAATCGCAACCACGGGCACGAATGCCTTCACGGCAATCTGCTCGGCCAGATGGCTGGAGTTGCGATCCAGTGCGACGACGGCCAGCACGTGCTGATCGTACACGGCTTTGACCAATTGGTCGGTGGATTTTCCCCACGCGGTGGCGGAGGGGATCGGCACGAGGGAAAGCTGCTTGTGGGCTGCGGGCGAGTTCCAACCCTTAGACCGGCTGAACGCATGCTTCCTTGCAAGGGCAGCGCGAAGTGGGGCAGCCTCGGCGTTGCTTGGGCTGGCGTTGCCCAGGGAAGAATCGATCCCAGTAGAGCGGACGACGTCCTCCGCGTGTGGACCGAAAACTGCGATGGATAAGGGGCTGCTATTTTCGTCAGCGAGCTTTGGCCCAGCATAGCGAACCCCCTCTTCGCCCACTCGCGCATAGGGTTTCTCCATTATGATGCGTCGATACGTAATATTTCCGTGCTGCACGCGGGCAAGAAACATCGGTGCGATGTTCTTGCAGTTGGGATCGAAAACCATGCCGCCCGTGATGCCTCGATACGAAGTGATGCCAGTGAGGACATCGCGAATGCGGCCCTTATTCAGACCAGCCTGGCAAATCGCATTCAACAAAATCTGCATTTGATCGTAGGCGAGCGCCGCGAAATGATCCGGTTTTTCGTGATAGCGCGCTTCATATCGCGCGTTGAACGCGAGCCAGCGCGGATCGTTGCGCGTCGGATCATAGGGAAACACGGCCTCGAACCCTTCGGCCGCAGAGCCAGCCCGCTTGATCAGTTCCTCGCCGATGGTGCGATGGCTGCCGAATACACGCTGCTTCATCTCCAGCTCTCGCATTTGTTGAAGGATCATCGCCGCCGGTTCGACGTCAGTCCAGAGAACGATGGCGTCAACGCGCGAGTCTGCAATGACCTGAAGCTGGCGGCGAAAGTCCGTATCCCCCGGCATGAACTTCTGCTCGATGACGACGGGATGTCCCAGACGCCGTGAAGCGTCACGAAACTTCAAGACACCAAAGCGCCCGTAGCGGTCATTGACTCGCAGAATCGCCACGCGCTTAATCCCAAGTTCGGTGTAAATGTGTCGTGCCAGCGTGTAGCCCTGCACGCGATCGTCTTGAATATCGGTGAAGTACCAGGGAATCGCCGTTTCCGGAATCGTAGGATCTGTCGAGGCGCTGTTGACGATCGGAATCTCAGCCTTGAGGCTGAGGCGCAGAGCCATGTGTGTGGTCTCGGAACTGATCGAACCGAGGATCGCCCATACCTTGTCGTCGTAGATCATCCGGACGGCTTCGTTGGCGGCAGCGCCCCAGATCTGCGAAGTTTTTGCAACGCCGCTGGACGGGATGTTGGTTTGCCAATTGTTGTAATCGTTGTGCGTGACGAGGCGAAACGGTTTGCCGCAGTAGCCGCCGGCGGCATTGGCTTCATCAATCGCCATCTGCGCTCCGTTCCGCATGTGTTTGCCGAACTGTTGGTCGGGGTGGTAGTCGAGTGGCCCCAGCAAGCCGATGCGAATTTCGCTGAGAGAATCAAAGTCGGGATCTGGGACGTCACGCGCCGCGCCGTTGTATTCGATCAGATCCTGGTAATACTCGTGATAGGGAGTCGTGAACTTTGAAAACGGCCGCAAATCGTCGGGTGCGTTCGCGTACGGCTTGAGTGAGCGCGCCGCGGGCGGACCCGGAGGGTGCTTGCCGCAGGAGCAGGGAAGGGTCTGGGCCACCGCCGAGCATGCGAGCGCGCCGCCGACCACAAACGCGTAGACCAGGCGCATGAGCTTACTCGGTCGGCGATTCGCGCCGGAACATGGCGATCGCTTCAATTTCGACGAGCAGGTCAGGGCGGCACAGGATCGCCTGAATGCCCGTCGAAGCCGGCAGCGGATCGAGTTTCTGTTCTTCATAAAGGCGGGTGCGCTCTTCGTTGAAGGCCTGATAGTCGCGCCCGATGTCGCGCAGATAGCACGTCGTGCGCACGATGTCGTGCCATGTCGCCCCCTCCGATGCGAGCAGCTTCGTCAGATTGTGGTACGTGCGGCGAACTTGCGCGCGCAGATCGCCGACGTGCACCGTCTGTCCGTTCTCGTCGATGCTGGCGGTCCCGGAAATCAGCAGGATCGTCAGTCCGTTCAGATCGATACGTATGCCGCGTGAAAAGGCACTGCCGTAGTGGTAAGCCTCGTTTAGTGCGTCGCGACTAGTGATTGCCCGCTTCACGACGGGCGCCGTTGCCACTTCTGCGAGCAGTTCTGCAACATTCATAAAATGACTCCGTTATTTTTTGCGTGCTGGCGTGTTCTTAGGCAAAGCCGGCTGCCTTTCCGTACTGCCTTGGCGGATTCCGTGACTCAGTCCTTTTGCCGTTGCGACCCAGATGTCGTCACCCTGGAAATCGACGCCAAGAATGTAGTTATGGGCGGGAGCGGTTTGTACCGGGATTGTGGTTATCTTTCCCTGTTCGTCGCGGACCCACATCTCCGGGCGGTGCGTGTCGAGGGCGGGACGATACACGGCCCAATTCGCGCCGTCGAAATAGGCCAAACCTTTGTCCGTTGAAAACCATGCGCGGTTCGCGGCGACCGCTTTCACTTGATTCAGAAAATTGCTTGGCAATCCGCTGTCTTTGGCCAGAAAGTTGTGCCAGTAGCGGCCGTCGTATCGGCTGGCGCCGAAATACGTGGCGACCCACAGGATTTTGTCGACATAACTGACCGAAGTTGTGATCTCGTGGATCAATCCCTGGTCTTTCATGAGAACCATCTCAGTTTCGCCGTCGGGGTCGTTGTAGTCTTTCCAGCGCTCAGTCTTGACGTCGTATTCGAGAACACCTCCGCCCCACACGGCGTAGTAGACTTTGTCTTCCGCCGGGCTCACGGCGTACGTCCAGATTTCGTACATGGGAGTGTTGGTCGCGTTAAACAGGTCCCACTGCCCGGTGCGCACATTAAAACGGCTGGCCCCGGCCGCGGTGGCAGTCCATACGAAATCGCCCTGCACCCCGACACCGTAGACGATGTCATTGCTCAGACCGGAGTTCAGTTGGGTAAAGGTGTCGATGCGGCCGGCAGAAATGCGACTCAGGCCCCCCATGGTTCCCGCCCAAACGTCCCCGGTGCGGCGATCGGCCGCGAGCGAGAGCACCGCCTGATGCCCGAGGCCATCAGATGGGCGATAAGTCTTCCAGGCGCCGTGTTCGTACAGACCCAATCCGTTTTCGGTTCCGGCCCAGATGCGCTTGTCGTCTACGAGCACGCAGAACACGTGATTGTCGGGAAGGCCATTCGCGGTGGTGAAGTTTTCCCAGCGAAACATGGGCAGGTTCTGGGCGAGCGAGCACAGCGCGGGAGCCATCGTTATCAGAAGGAAAGTTGTGATGGTGTGCGCGAGGCCCCTGGTCGCGATCGAGGAAGCGCGCGGCTTGGGGATGACGCCATCCCGGAGGAAGCGTGTCGCCGTTACGCAACTCGCGCATCTCGTCTTCATAACGTTTTCAAGTACTCGATGAGATCGTTCAACTCATCTTTGGTCAGATCGTTGGTGACCCCGTGCGTGTCTTTCGGGTTGAATACGGTCCAAATTTCTTCGAGCGACCGCGCCGACCCGTCGTGCAGATAAGGCGCGGAATAGGCGACATCCGGCAGCTGTGGAACATCGATGACGGGCGAGCGGTCCGTCGGCTTGCCGGTTCCCACATCGATCTGCCGCTGATTCGTGAATTTCGGCCCGCTGTGGCAATAAGCGCATTGATTGGTCTCCGGGATGGGAGTGCCGTTCTTCGCGAGCGTGCGCTCAAAGATCGACTTGCCCCGTTCTTGTGCGGGAGTCAGTTCGCCATTCGGCAGGCGATAGCGATTGGGACGATAGGGAAGCGAGTAGACGAAGGTGACCAGATCGGTGACCTGCTGCTGGGTGAAGCTTTGCGACCGGAAGAAAAATTTCTCGGTGCGAGGGCCGCATTCCGTGGGCATGTCGGGATTGCCGCCATTCCATTTGAAGGGTTCCGTGCCGGCAAGATTTTCAAGCGAACGGTTATCGACAATATCCCTGCCGAAGCCGTCGGGCTCCAGATCCCACTGCAGGCCGTCGATGGTGGCGTCGATGTGGCAGTTTGAGCATCCGAACTGGCCCTGAAACGCGAAGTCAGCGGTAAAAAACAGCCGTTCACCACGCCGCACTGCATCAATGTTTTTCGGACCGCCAAGATCGATGGTGGAAACGACCTTGTCGGAAGCAGTATCGATAACAGAAATGTTGTCATCGAGACGATTGGCCACGTAGAGACGCTTGCCATCGTGCGACAACAGAATTCCTCGTGGATTGTGTCCCACGCCAATGCGAGCCATCACATAGTCCGCCGAAGCGGAAAGATCATTCACAAAAGGTCTGGGCCGCGCCTTGACTGATCGCAGTAGATCGGCGACATCGATGACCGTCACGTTTTCCGATCCAGCGGCACTGAGGAAAATCTTTGACTTATCGGGCGTGATCGCGACACCCCAAGGCAGAGCGTAGTAGCGATCGAGTTCGTCGATCGGGATCTGCACGGGCTCACCGACATCCTGCCCAAATAACGTCAGAGAATCGCCGAAAACCCAGCCGTGCTCGACGTGAGCCAGAGGGACCAGATTTTTCGGACGCAGCTGCGCGGCGGCGCCGAGCTTGCCATCGGGCGAAACCGCGACATGAAAAACGCCGGCCACGTTGTGCAGCAGCTTGCGTTCGACGACGATCTGTCTCAGGACGTCGATGACAGTGATTTCTGAAACGGGCGGTGTGCGGAAGGCTGCCGGATTGGGATAGATATGAGTGCAATAAATCCACTTGCCATCCGGAGAACTTGCCAGATAGCTGGCTCCGCGTCCGGCTAGAAGTCGTTTGATTTCCCGTCCCGTCTTGAGATCGATGACGGAAACGTCGTTACTCAGACGATTGGCGACGTACAGAGTCGTGCCCGGCTGATCGACAACGACGCCGGTGGGTTCGAATCCCGCGGGAAGAGTTTGCACGACTTTGTTTTTCGTCGCATCGATGACTGAAACGTTGTCGGACCACGAGTCCGTCACGTACAAAACGCTGCCGTCGGAGGAAGCCGCGATGCCGCGCGGCACGCGTCCGACCGGCACGGTGGCGACAACCTTGCCGGATTGCGTGTCCACAACTCGAACTTCGTCACTCGATTCGCAGACGACGTAGAGCAGGCCTCCGTCGAGCGAGAGCACCATTTCAATCGGGGAGAGATAGTTTTCTCTCCCCGCGGCCGCTCGCTTCGCGGCCGGTCTGGCCGCAATGCCCAACACGAAAAAAGACACAAAGAAGGACACGACAGCAATTCCCCCCACCCGCTGTGCGGCGGAATTCGCCATGCCTTTTCGCATCTAGGGCTCCTCCACGGTGAGGATGCGGTCGACGGGAAGATTTTCGAGCGTCTGCGTTTTCCCGGTGGGCCAATGAATGGTCAGCTTGTCTGCTTTTGTGGCCGCGCCAAGGCCGAAATGGACGCGGCCATCATCCTGCGAGAGATAACCGGATCCGGCAAAGCGCTCGGCAATCTGCGTTCGACCTGCGGCCAGCAATTCCAGCCGCGTCCCGATCCCGTCGCGATTACTCCTCCTTCCTTTCAACCGAATGGTGAGCCAGTGATTGGAGTTCTCAGTGACGTTATGGAGCAGAGTGCCAAGAGCACCCAGATTCACAACGTAGGCATCGATCCTGCCGTCATTGTCATAGTCGGCGAAGCATGCGCCGCGAGAGACCGTTTTGACATCGAGAACCGCGCCGGCTTCGCGCGACACATCGGCAAACTTGCCGTTGCCTATGCCGCGAAACAGAGACTGCTCCTGCGGAATGAGATGGATCAATCCGCCATGAAAAATCAAAATGTCGAGCCAGCCGTCGTTGTCGAAGTCGTACACGCCCGAACCCCAACTCGTGTACTGCGCGGTCGCCTGCGAAATTCCTGAGCTTGGGCCGATGTCTTCGAATCCATTCGTCCCCGTGTTGCGCATCAGGCGGTTGTATTTGGAATCGGTGACCCAGAGATCAAGCCGGCCATCGCCGTCGATGTCTGCGAAAACCGGGCCCATGGCGGAAGTGTTTTCTCCATTCTGCCCATAAGCCACGCCAAGATCGCCCGCGGTTTCCTCGAAGGTGCCGTCGTGCTTGTTATGAAACAGAAAATTCTCCGTCTTGTCGTTGGCCACGTAAATGTCGGGATAGCCGTCGCCATCGAAGTCCGCCGCAGTCACGCCCATCGTGCGGCCCTTGTAAGAGCCAATGCCTGACTTTTCCGTCACGTCGGTGAACGTGCCGTCGCAGTTGTTGCGGTAAAGACGATTGCTCTGGGGAGAATAATCAAGCGGGCCGGGGTAATTATCAGGCGCGTAATAGTCGCGATATTTCGGATCGAACTTCACATAACGGCCGACAAACAGGTCGACGCAGCCGTCTCGATCGTAGTCAAGCCAGGTGGAACTGATGGACCATCCATCGACCTTGATGCCGGCCTTCGCCGTCACGTCGGTGAAAGTTCCGTCGCCGTTGTTGTGATAGAGAATTGCCTTACCGTAGCCGGTGACGAACAGATCGACGAAGCCGTCGTTGTCATAATCGGCGGCAATCGCCGCGGTTCCGAAGATGTCAGCCGCTACGCCCGCCTGATCCGTGACGTCGGTGAATGTCCCGTCCCCGTTGTTGCGATACAGATGATTGTGCGGCGGATTCGCCGGTGGCTGCTTCAGCGGATACGGATGCATGCTCGCTTCGAGCGGCTTGCCACTGACGACATAGAGATCAGGCAAGCCATCATTGTTGTAGTCGAACCAGACGCATCCCGAGCCGGTGCTTTCGAGCAGAGAACCAAGTTTCTGGGCGCCGAAGCTGTGCGTGAAACGAATCCCGGATTTTGCGGTGGCATCTTCGAAGCGGATGGCGGCGGGAGGCCCGGATTGCGGCTGCGCAAACGAAGCCAACAGCAGGAATGAGGAAACCAGGGAGGCGCCGAGGGTTGGGATTTTCATTCTAGTTTCCTCCCGAGGCGACTTGTGCACCGGTCAAGTCGGCAGGCGTGGTTGATTTCAGTAAGACTTGCGGAACCGCATTCTCCGGCGCAGTCTCCGGACCCGCATGGCACCCCACGCAGACGCGCTGTTCGCCGCGGCGCATCCAAAAAAAACCAGACTCGCGTTGGAGAGTTTGTCCGGAGGCGTCGATTAATTCAATCTGCAGCGCCTGCTCGCTGGGAACGTGAACGAAAAAGGATCCGTCGCGCTCAACCGGGGCCGAACCGAGCAGCTTGGCGTTTCCTGAAGAATCCCGTGCGTAGAGCCGCATCGAATCAATCGATGCCGCCGCGAAGGAGTGCTTCGAGGTGTACGTGTTCAGGCAGAGCAGGTTTGCATTCGGCCACTCGTGCAAGCCGGAGGGATGGCGATTGGGCAGCGCTCGTGGGCCGAGAACCACGGGCTGAGTCGCATTCGCGTCCGGCGAAGAGACCATGCCGCGAACCGCTTTCGATCCCGGATGCCAGGTCACGAGCTGGAATATGTGTTGTGAATCGGCTCGCCACGGCAGAAGCCATTCGCCCGACGCAAGTTCGGCAACATCTCCGGCGTATTCTCCCGGCGGAGCCGGGAGGGCTAGCTCTTTCGCCCGGGCTGACGTAAATCGACTCAGACCTGAAGTTGATGCGAAGACAATGTCGCCTGAGCTGACCTGCCGGCCCTGGTGATGAGTTTTGCCGTGATCGCAGCGGTACGATTCGACTCCACTGCCATCGGAATAGACGGTATAGATTTCAGGCGTCGCGTTCGATCCGAGCGGATATCCGGCCTCGAACAGAATGCGGCCATCGCGCAAGATATCGCTGGGCAGGAAGTTGGCCGGGCCATAGGTGAGAACGAGTGCGTTCTTGCCCGCGAGATCGGCGGCTTCAATGCGGAAACGGCCATCGCTTTTTCGTGCGTAGACGATACGATCATCGGGCAAATAGAGGGGGCGGATGCAGTCCTCCTTGCCCGACGTGACTTGTCTGGCATGGTCGATGCCAACAGAAACCTCCCAGATCTGCCAAGGATCCTTGGGGGTGCGCTTTCCGGAGAACAGAACGTGCTCGCCATCGAAGGAGATCCCCGGATCGGCGGTGGCAAACAATTCCGGGGACAACGCGTGTTCGCCCCTCAAGTTGTGAACCAGGATGGTCGCGCCGGAGGGAAACCGCTCTCCGCCATGCATCCAGGCGAGCGGTTCGTAACTTTTCGCGACCGTGTACAAGAAGGAGGCCGGAGAGGGGGGAGATTCAACCGAACTTTTGACCGCCCTGGCAACAAACAGCAAACAAACGCAAGCCGCGATGTGGCGCGACGAAATCAATCCGCCCCTCCCACTACAAGCCGCGGACGAAATTCCCGTTTCTCCTGCGGAATCGCCAGATAGGGTTGCAGGTCGTCCATCAGGTCGCGAAATTCCGTGAAGTTCAGCGACTGGTTTCCATCGCTCAGCGCTTTTTCCGGGCAAGGATGCACTTCTATCAGCAATCCATCCGCACCCACAGCGACCGCAGCTCGCGCCAGCGCGGGAACGATCGAGCGCACGCCGGCTGCGTGGCTGGGATCGACAATGACGGGCAGATGGGAGACAGTTTTCAGGACGGGCACCGCGGCGATGTCGAGCGTATTGCGGGTAGCGGTTTCGAAGGTTCGGATGCCGCGCTCGCACAAAATAATCTGCGGATTTCCCGCCATAGCCAGAATCTGCGCGGCACAAAGAAATTCTTCCAGAGTCGACGTCATGCCTCGCTTCAGCAGCACCGGTCGTCCACACGATCCCAGCACTTCAAGCAAAGCATAGTTCTCCATGCTGCGCGTGCCGACCTGCATGATGTCGGCGTATTCGGCAATGACCTCGACATCTTCCTCGCTCATTACTTCGGTGATGATTGCCAGCCCGGTCTGCTCACGCGCTTTGCGTAAAATCTTCAAACCCTCGACGCCAAGGCCCTGAAATGAATACGGAGAAGACCGCGGCTTGTATGCTCCGCCGCGAAGAATGCGGGCTCCGGCTTCGGCCACAGCCTCGGCCGTCGAAAGCAACTGACGTTCGGACTCGACCGCGCACGGCCCGGCCATCACGACGAAATCGTCTGCGCCGATTCCAACATCGCCGAGGGAGACAACGGTGTGAACGGGTTGGCCAATTCTGTCGCCGGTCCTGGCAACGAGATCAAAGCAAGAAAACTGGCCATTCCACTTCGGATTCATGGCATTGAATTCCGGCGCGGCGCCATTCTAGTAAGCGTGCGATTCGGTATCACTAACCCGAATCGACTAGCAGCACTCGAAGAAACCCATTGGAGC
Source organism: Candidatus Sulfotelmatobacter sp. (assembly GCA_030037515.1). Lineage (GTDB taxonomy): Bacteria > Acidobacteriota > Terriglobia > Terriglobales > Acidobacteriaceae > Sulfotelmatobacter. The sequence continues at coordinate 3,826 of JASHRE010000418.1, read as the reverse complement.
GCCAGCGCGTAAGTCGTAAATGATTTGTATCGAGTGAGAAGCGGAGGGATCGTGATTTCAGTCACTCATGCCTGCGACGGGAAGCACGAAGTGAGTACCTGAGTCCGGAGTCCGCGAAGACGATGTCGCCCCAAGCGGGGGAGATTTCGAATTGCGAGCGCACCCGTGGGAACTGCCCTGAGTGCTGATGCTCTTTACTCGCAACTCGGTTCACGGTGCTCGATACTTTGCCGGCTCACTGCCCGAAGTCCGCGGTTCCAACCACAACGATCGTTCCCCGGGGTCGGGGTTTGGCATCCTTGGCGTTTTTATCTTCGCCTTCTTCCGGCTTCTTGCCGGTCTCGGCGGGTTCGGGCGCCGCTTTTTCCATCCAGGTACCATAGACGCGGCTGCCATAGGCGGCCAGGCCGGTGTAATCGCCAAAGAAGACCCCGTTGGATTCGAACCCCTTCTCGGTCCAGGCGTAGTTGGAGAAGGTTTTTGCATGGTCGGAGGAACGGGCGAGCGTGACTATCTGCTGGCGGTTCTCGGGATCCTTGCGGCGGTCGTAGAACATGACGTTTACCGAGCCATCAGTCGGATCGACCGCCAGCCATTGGAAGAACTGATCCGCGCCGTTATGAATCGGATCATTGTTCACGCGCACGGCCGGACTCCAGTGCTTTCCCCCGTTCTCAGAGTAAGACAAGAAAACGTCGAGATCGCCATTCCGATAGTCGCTCCACGTGACATAGAGTCGCTTGCCGTTCGGATCGATCGCGATCTGGGGAAATCCGTTGGCGCGGTCCAGCGCCTGCACGGCGAACATGATCGGAGCCGTGTGAATGATCGCCCGCGCTGGGAAAAAACTCTTTCCGCCATCGCGCGAAGCGGTAAACATGATGTCGTTATCCTGGCTCCAGACGCCGTAGAGCGTGCCATCCGGCGCAACTGCGCCATCGAATCCCTCCGCGGCTCCGTTGTCGTCGCGTGGCAGGCCCGGATGGGCATCGATCTCGATCGGCTGCGACCAGGTCTTGCCGTCGTCGCTTGAGCGCGAGAGGACCATCTGGGAATCGGCGATGCGCCAACGCGTCCATCCGACGTAGAGATTTCCCGCAAACCGGCTCTTCGGATTCGTGTCCGCAACGATGTAAGGCTTGTCTTCGAAGGGAATGCCCGGCGCAGTCGGTTGCTCGGCGACGGCGTGATCCTCAGCCTCCCAGGTTTTGCCGCCGTCCAAAGATCGCCGCACAAAAATTCCGTTACGCGTTGCGCCGTGGGCCCAATAGTTGAACGTGCCCAGTTTGTCGAACGCGATGTAGCTGACGAAGGCGTGCCCTTGATTATCGAAGGTTGTCGATACGTCCCCGGAAACACGAAAGTTCTTCGGAGCAACATCAACGACCTGCCAGGTCCGGCCTTGATCCTGAGAATAGGCAGCGTGCGCGTTGTCTTGAAATACTTGCACAACCTGCTGAGGGTTCGCAGGATTGACCGCGATCGAAGGCTCAGTGAAGTAGCCAGGAGTGGGTGTAAGTGGAATCACCTGTGCGTGCGGAGCCAGCGGAAGCTCCTGGGCTGAGAGAATTGAAGTCGCAATCAACGCAGAGACGCAAATCGCTGGCAACCACCGATTTGTATTCGCCGACGAAGCCATCAAACCTCCAACGGAATCACGATTCTGTGCCCCTCTGCGTCCTCTATGGATTGTTTCTTTTAGCCACAGACAGCGAAGATGAACACAGGGAGAAATCTCACGCGCACAATGCCGCTCCGCCGGCAATTCCGGCATCGGCCTTGTAATGCGCCAGCACCAGCGGAATCTCAGCAGCGCGGGGATTCACGCACCAACTCGGCAGCCGATCTTTTATTTCGCGAAAGAAGGGCTCGAGCATCGCTGAGACTCCGCCGCCCATCACCAAGATGTCAGGGTCGAGCAGATCGACAATATTCCCCAGCCATGGCTCGAGCAGTTCCACGGTTTCTGCCAGAATCTCGCCTGCCAACGGATCGCCGGCCGCGTAGGCCTGAGCCACCTGCTCGCTGGCGACAGAACTCACACCGCCTTTGGCGAATTCCAGAATCTTTGCCGCCCGTGCCGGTTCGGCCTCAACTTTTGCCCGCGCTCTTTTCCCGATGGCCGGCCCCGCCGCCAGAATTTCGATGCATCCGCGCTTGCCACAATTGCATACCGGACCGCGGTAATCGATGCTGACGTGTCCGCCTTCACCCGCCGATCCGGTGTTGCCGTGGTAGATGTGGCCGTCGAGCACGATCCCGGAGCCGATGCCGGTGCCGAGCGTGGCGTAAAAGACGTAGTGATATCCGCGCGCAGCTCCCCAGCGTGTTTCCGCGAGCGCGGCGGCATTGGCGTCGTTGTCGACCTTTACCGGTTGCCGATATTTTTCTGCGACTTTCTGAGCCAGCGGAAAATTTCGCCAGCAGGGAAGATTCGGCGGATTGAGCACCACCCCGGTCTTGGGATCGAGCGGACCCGGCGCACAGATTCCGATGGCGTCAAATTGATTTCCCGAAGAAGTTGAGAATGCATCGATCGCTCCGAACACGGCTTCCAGTCCGGCCTCTGCCGTGCCATGCGTCACCATGGGATGACGAATCTGGCCCATGATGTTTCCCCCGCGATCGACCAGTCCGGCGGCGATTTTGGTGCCGCCAATGTCAACTCCGAGCACGGGACGCTTTTCGGTTGAGGATTCCGTCTTCATTCGATTGACTTGGATGGGGCCGCTCCGGTCAGTTTGATCGTCTTGATCTCGTAGGGCTTGGTGTGCACGGTGATGGCATCGCCGTTGACGGGAAGGCCCGCTCCGGCCGCCTCCATCAGATTTGTTTCGACCGCCGTTTCGGCGCCGGAAGACAATCGAATTTTAACGTCACCCTCCTTGCCGGCCCACTCGTAGAAGCGGAGAATGAGCGCGTTGTCGTCCTCCGCCTTCTTGATGGCGGTGACGATCACGTTGTCGGAATCGGTCCGCACCAATGAATAAAACGGCGGCAGGGCTCCCTGGTGTTTCTCGACCGGCATCGAAATCAGCTTGTAATTCAACTGATAGCCCTGGCGAATGGTGAGTGCTTCTTTCCAGCCGCCAGCATGCGGATACAGCGAGTAAGTGAAATCGTGCTCGCCTTCGTCAGCATGCGGATCCGGCCACTCCGGCGAGCGCAGCAGCGAGAGCCGCAGCACATTGCCCCTGGCGTCATATCCATATTTGCAATCGTTGAGCAGGCTGAACCCGTGTTTGTCGTCGGAAATATCGGCCCAGCGTTGCGCCGGAACTTCAAACTGCGCCTGTTCCGCTGGAGTCTTCCTGGTGGTCGGTCGCTCGACCGAGCCAAACGGAATCTCATACGTTGCGTGATCGCTGTGCGCGCTGAGCGGGAACGCCACCTTCAGCAGAATGTGTTTTTCGTGCCAGTCAGCGTGCATTTTCACATCCACGCGCGGCACGCTGGCGTACAAAGTGATGTCGCGCACGAACGTCGAGTTCTGAAAGTGATTCTTGACTTCGATTACCGCCCGCAGCGGTCCGCTCTCGACCAGCTTTACTTCGTCGGCTTTGTCCAGATCCCAATGCTGCTTCTCGAAGTCGGCGTCGATGTTCCAGGCGTCCCAGCGCTGCGGTTTGTCGACAAAAGTTTGCAGCAGGTTGCCACAGACGCGATCTTTCGGGCCGCCGGTATCGGTCTCGGCCGGAGCCAGAGCCTCGGTGCTGCTTCGTTTGTCGAACAGGCTGTTCATACAGCCGGTCTGCGGATCGATCTTCACCCGAATAAAGTCGTTCTCAACAACGTCTTCCTGTGGCGTGGAAGACGCTTTCAGCAT
>JASHRE010000417.1 GCA_030037515.1 Candidatus Sulfotelmatobacter sp. | reverse complement strand
GAGTCAAGACAATAACGCAACCGAGCAAGCGCAACAGCATTCCGAGCAGAACTGGAAAATGATGCTGACATCCCTCAAGAACCTGCTTGAAAATTAGGTTGCGTCTCAGAGTGCAGAGAGAAGGACGCGAGCACTTCGGTCTCGCCCAAAATTCGAGATTAAATTTGGCGCAGCCTCACAACGCATTCTGGATTGGATTGACCGCCGCCTCGGGGATCATCCACTTCCACGACCAACTCGTTGTACCGCTCGTCATGCAGGTCTATGACGATGGTTTTCTCCGGGCGATGCACAACCCAGCAGATTCGCTTGCCGTCCTTATAGAAGGTTCGCGCCGTGATGACTCCGGGCACATTGGTCCGCACACATGTCGTCACGAGGGGCGCAAATAGAACTCGATTCGCATGCCGTCTGGGTCGTCGAGCCAGATGAATTCCTTGTTGCCGTAGTCGTCCAATCTGATTCCGCTGTTTGAGATTCCGTGGTTTTTCAGCCTTGCGTGAATAGCGTGGAGTTCCTCCACACTTCGCACACCGAAGGCAACGTGATTCAGCCCAACTTTTTCCTTATCGTATGGCTCTTGCCCGGGTTGACGGCAGGCTGTGAAGAACAGCCGAGCATCACCGAGTTGATACATGAGGCTGTCTTCAGCACGGTGTGGAGACTGCGCTAGAACGGCTGTGTAGAAACGCTCTGTTCTGTCAAGTTCAGTGACTCGCAAAACAACGTGGTCGATAAATTCTGGGATCATAAAGCTACACCGAATTTCAGGGAATACTTCTTCACATCGCTCGCCCCATACTTCTCACGGAACTTCTCGATCACAGATTTCACCGGGTCAGATTTGGTGACTCCCATTCCGGCACAAATCAAGATTAGTGGAGGAACCACACAGTCGCTATGACGATCAACAAAAACCGTGTCCAGTTCATGGCACCCTCTGTGCAGATGCAGCAAAACGTGCTCGTGATTATATCTTTCGCATTTGAACCATACTCGCGGCGAAGTCGCCTCTTGACTCCGGACTGCGCTCCAGATTGTATGATTCTGTCAGGCAGGCCAACCGGCACATCGGGAGCACGGATATGCAAATTGAGGAGGTTGGGCGAAATAAAGCGGCTCGCGTTCTTGTGGTCTTAGGCGCGATTGTGCTGTTCGTGAGCGCGGCGGTGCATTGTGCCGCATATCTGAAGGTTTTCTCGCCGACGGTCGGGAGGTCAAATTTGCAGGCGACTTTTCAATCGGTTAGCCGCGTGGCTTTCCTCTTGATGGCGTGGGATTGGATTGTAATCGTCGTCGTGGCGCTCGTGGCGACGTTCGGCGAGACGCGGCTGCGCAAGGCGCTCGTCTTGATTTGCGGGCTCGCCATACTGGCGGAAACGGCGTTGACCGTTGCATTTGTTGGATTTTTCATTGGCAACGAACTGATTGGCAGCGCAGGATTGTTCCTCCTCGTCGGCGGCTTGCTGTTCGAACGATAGATCAGGGTTAGCCGATGCCAATACCCATCGGCCACGGTCTGGGCAGCAACAACAACATCAAGAGTGCTCCGATGAGCGCCATGTTTTTCGTAAAATTAATCATGTCGATCTGCTTCATCTGTGCGTCGTCCACCTTCCAGAAGGTGTGCATCTGGAAGGAAACTCCCAGCAAGAAGATGATGAGCAGGACAATCCCAATCATGGGATAGACACCCAGCAACATGCTGAGCCCACCGAGCAACAGGATGACTCCAGTTCCCGCCACAGCCAGTTGGGGAGACGGCGTTCCTCTCGCTTTCGCATACTCACTCATGTAGTTCAGGTTCTTAAAGTGATTGAAACTCGCCATCAGCCAGTAGCACCCGAATATGATCCTTCCAACCAAGTAAGCGATGTTCATCTGAGCTTTCTCCTCTCGGCCTCTTTCGGATAATTCAGGCCATACGCAGTTTCGGTAGACTTCGATATTAAGCGGCTTTTACGGCATCGCCAAAAAAATCGTTGTGCCATCGCCTTGCGAAATGCCATCCCCTAACTTCATGCGTGTTTCGTAGATTGCTTTCGCGTCTGCGCCGACGATGTGGCGTAGCTGATCTTTTCCATCAGTGGCGGCTTCGTACACCACTTCAGCGATCGTTCAGTGTCAGTCCCGTTCAGGTATAGCGCCGTCCGCGGCGCCATTTGGAGGCATACGGCAGCGCAAACGAGTACAGACCGGTGAAAAACTGCAAGGCGAGCGTGGACACAGCCAAGAGGCCCAGCCGAGCGGCATACTCCTTCCGTGCAACGGCCACGCCATTGAAGATGACGGCGAGCATAAAAGCGACAGACAGCAGCGGTGAGTCCGCCGAATCCATTCGCTCCAGTTCAATGAAACCTCCTCTCCAGATGACCCCCTGAAGCGGATCGCCGCAATTCGCATCTTTTGAGCCGCTTTGGGCGTCGCAAAAGCCTCAGTTCCCACACGTCCGGTTGATGTCCCGGCTCTCAAGGACCGGATTGGGGAAGCCTCGTTTGGTTACGTTTAGCATTGCCCGACCGATGCATTCGGTTGTTGTCACGTAGTTCGGGAATACCACCTTCAACAACGGATAGAAGGGCTTCATCACCGCGTAAGCCGCGCCATACCATCTGGTCTTGGTGCGAATGCCGTGAAGCGGTTGGATGTAGGCGGGACGGAACAGGTAAACAGCCTTAAAGCCCATTTGCAACAGAGAGTTTTCCGTTTTGCCTTTTACCCGCGCCCACATAAGTCTCCCATGCTCGGTGCTATCGGTTCCTGCCCCAGACACGTAGATGAAGGTCATGGTCGGGTTGAGGGTTGCTAGGGTTCGAGCCACTGACACCGTGAGGTCGTATGTCAGGCGCTTATAGACTTCCTCCTTCATCGCCACCGCCGAAACGCCAAGGCAGAAAAAGCATGCATCGTAGCCTGACAGCCTATCTTCAATCGCTGAGAGATCAGAAACGTCTTGATAGATGATCTCGCGCAGTTTGTTATGCTGCGGCAGGCTGGGGTTGCGGACAATGGCGAACACACTTTCGACATCGGGATCGAGTAAACACTCGCGCAAAACGCCCTGCCCGACCATCCCCGTAGCTCCGAAGAGAACCACTTTCACCGGACTGCCTCCTGTTATTGCGATTGCACCGACTAACCTGTCGGCGCCGGGAACGGCGGAAGTAGACCAAGCTGCCGCATCATTCCCACATCGTCACGATTGGCGAAGTGCTCGG
>JASHRE010000041.1 GCA_030037515.1 Candidatus Sulfotelmatobacter sp. | reverse complement strand
TTTGGCGCTGAGTTCGATGCGCGGTGCCCGGCGTGCCATACCGCAACAGAATAGGTCGCCGCTCCAATTAAGTCAACTTATTTGTATTACGTAACACTACATGCTCGCCAAGTCGCCTATGCGACCCTCTACACCAGAGGCTCCGACGACTTTTCGTTTCCTGTGTCCCCGCTCTGATTGCTACCGGGGGGGAGCGAACCAGTTCCCGGGGGGGTAGTCGAACCCATTGAAGTCCAGCGCCTTTCAAGGCGCACTGTTACGCCACCAACCAGCAGTGCATTGGCCAGGTATCAGGCGGTCCCGGCATTTCCTTGCGGTCCGAAGTCTGTCAAAGTAAACAGTATGCGGTACGCGGGATCTCTCTTAGGTTCTGATGGGGTGTTTTGCTTCAGCCGAAAGGTAAAACAAACAACGCATATGGAGGAAACCGGTGAAACATCTTTTATTCGCATCCGCAATCCTCGGTCTGGCTCTCTCGTCTTTTGCGATTGCGCAAACGCCTGAGCAAGCGCCAGCTCCCGGGCAAGAGAGGGCAGAGGCGCTTGCGCAGGTTCTGAACTTAACTCCGCAACAAGAATCGCAGCTTGCGCCAATTATTAAAGCCGAAAAACCCAAGGTTCAGGCGGTCATGCAGGACCCAAATCTGTCGGCTAAGGAGAAAAAATCAAAGCTGAAGCGCATACATGCTCAGACTGATCCATTGGTGCAGTCAATCCTGAACCCAACGCAGTACCAGCAATGGCAGACAATCCGCAACGACGAACTGGAGAACCTGGGCATGAAGAAATAGAAACGAAGCCCGACCAACCACCGGCCAGATTGCACTATGTTTCCGATGGAAGGGGGATTTGTCCGGCGCGCGAACCTCGATCGTTCAATGAAACTGCAAGTTCTCTTGCTTTTCTTTTTCACAGCCCCCAGTCTCCCGGCCCAGGACGGGAAAACCGCCGTCCAAGTCTCAGACACAGACCGCCTTCCGGAAGCGGAATTTGTAGGCTCCACGAGCTTTCGGTGGGTGGAATACGTTCAACCATTGCGAAAGGGATTACGTCTCGAAGTCGACTATTTTGCTGGCGATGAGAAAGATGTAGGTTACAAAGCCCCCAGTTGGGAGCTTCGCTGGCGAGGGTTGCGACTCGGTCCTAGATTCGGGGTCGCGTTTAGTGGAACGGCTTTCAGGCAGTGCCAGCGCGCCCTCACTGAGATGGACATACGAAAAGAACTGGTTCATTACTGAGGGGTTCATCGTGCAGGGGCCTCTGCATACTCGGCGCCATCCGGACGACACTCGGGAAGCGTTGGAGGAAGGATTCGTCGGACCGATAATCATAGACGGGGATCACATCAGCATTCGCTGGCGTCGCCTGACAATGGGTGGCGGCTGGGAGCGTGTTCAGTTTCGCGAAATCGAATGGAGGGGAGGAGGTCGAGTAGCGCCTCGCCTACGGTCACACCTTTCAGCGCTCGTCCACGTCTCGGGCCTGGTTCTGAAGTGCGCGGAGGCCTGATGCTTCACCCAGCCGAAGAAAATTAGCAGAGGCTTCACGATGGTCGAAATGCCAAAGAGACTGATCGAACTCACAACGCATTAAAAGGGGAGAAAAGAAACTTCATGAGCGCTAGCGCGAGAAATCCCAATCTTCCTCGTTCAGTTCGTCCGACGTTGGAACCAGCTCCTTCCCCGCGGAGTGCAAACGAGCGGAAAATTGCTGAGTCAGCAGTTCACGATTTTTCCCTTGTCATGGGCGGACCGATCTATGACTTTCTGCTGGGTCGCGGACTGTTGCGCTTTGCCCTGCCGAATCTGGCTCGAAGAGTCCTGTTAATAGTTGCCCTCACCTGGCTGCCTCTTCTCGTACTTTCGCTTAAAGACGGCCTTGCTTTCGGCCATCGAGTCACTATTCCCTTTCTCGGTGATTTTTCGATGTATGGACGCTTCCTCCTTGGTTTGCCGCTTTTACTGCTCGCCGAGGTCGTGATCGATCCGTCCATTCGCACCGTGGTTGGTGAATTTGTCGACGCGCGTCTCGTGCCGGATATGGAATTACCGGAATTCGTGGCTGTGCTTGCAAAAGCTCGAAAGATGCGCGATTCATGGATTTCGGAACTTATATTGCTCGTCCTGGCCTTCTTCCCGGTATTTCTGTTTCAACATGAATGGGCAACCGGTGCCGTCTCGAGCTGGCACACGATCGGTCGAGGCTTGACCCCGGCCGGCTGGTGGTTTGCACTTTTTAGCACACCTTTGATGCGCTTCATCATCTATCGCTGGGCATTCCGCTATTTTATTTGGTCACTGTTGCTTTGGCGGATCAGCCGACTGCATCTGTCGCTGATGCCAACACATCCAGACCACGCCGCGGGTCTCAACTTTCTCGAGACTGCACAAAAGAAATTCGGGATCCTCTTCTGCGCCTTGGGATGCACCTTTGCCGGCACAGTGGCCAACCGCATGGTGTTCGAAGGCGCGCCTCTCACTTCCTTCAAAATGCTGATTGGAGTCTTCATCGTCTTGTCTGTACTGGTGGGTCTGGTTCCGTTGATGCTGCTGGGTCCCACGCTTTCGAAGGTTCGCAAAGCAGGCCTGCTTGAATATGGCAGGTTAGCGAATTCTTACACCGTGTCGTTCGATCAAAAATGGGTACACAATGCCAAACCTTTGTCGGAGACTTTATTGGGAAGCAGCGACGTCCAGTCATTGGCTGATATGGGCAATAGCTTCGCATTCGTTGATGCCATGAGGATCGTTCCAATCACCAAGAGACTGATATTACAACTCGCCGGGCTAACTGTTTTGCCGCTAATTCCAGTGATCATCTTTGGTACGCCAACCCCTGAACTGATCCACGCAGTCATGAAGATGGTTGCGTAGCCTGCGCGGTCGAAAATGGAATGATAGCCGTATCCTTCGCAGTTGCGACCGCTCGGATGCCGAAAGTACTTGCCGGTGGTCCCTAGTTTGGGATCATAATTAGGATTCCCTGAGAGCTGCTACGATGCCACGAGTTACGATCAAGACTGGCTTTCGCGATGCAGAAGGTCGCGAAGAAAACCTCACGGAATACGTAGGTGATGTACCTGGCTGCCCGAATATAGCGACGCGTCTTCTGGGTTGCCTGGTGGAACTGCGTGCGATGGCCGCGGATCACGTTCCGGGGGACATACGCTGTTTATCAAGAACAAGAAGCTGTATTACGTTTACGACTTCCTCGGCATCAAGCCGGAGCAGCAGTTTGTTTCGCCCGAACTGAAACCCGGAAAATACACTCCGGGCACGGAGTTTTCTCGCGGAGGGGCAGGCAAATACCGCGAGTCGCTGGGCACGACCAAGCTGTACGTCAGCGACAAGTTTGTAGCTCAGGGCGCGTAGTCACGAAGTGTTAGGGCTAATCTTTGATGGAGATGAGTCCCAGAGACCTCCCGGTCTTTGGAGCCGGGCTTATTTTGGCAAGAACAAGTCGAGAGTCAACCAGGCCTTTGCATGACGCCGAAGATCGTCATCCAAAAACTTATCGCATAGGCATGGCGCCGGCTGCTGAAACGCTTGCCCAATGGACTCGTACCTTGAAGGACCATACCGTATTCGTTATTTTTTGATATTCCTCGCGCTTCTGCCTTTCCTGAGTTTGCAAGCCCAGGCGCAAACACTTCAGTTCTTGCCTGAGGTTGACGCCTACGTCAAAATCCAACCTCAAATTCAGGTTTATTTCCAAGCGAAGGAAACACGGGAGGGCGGGGAACCTACGCAGGCAGAGATTGGCCCAAGTCTGGAGTTCTACCTCAAGCCGTGGCTGAAATTAAAGGACGCCACCGTCTTCGATCTCAACGAAGCGTCAAAGAGGCCTCTGGTCCTCGCTATCGGGTACCGATATCTGCCCTCGCCATACACAGCTACAGTAAATCGGTTACGTCTAGACATCACGCCCCACTTTCCCATCAGGGGAAAAGTTTTGATTACCGATCGCAACCGTGCTGACCTGGATTGGCAAAGCGGAAAGTTCATGTGGCGTTATCGCAACAAGTTGACGATTGAGCGACGTTTCACACTCCATTCGTATCATTTCGCACCTTATGTTGCTGCCGAAACGTTCTACGAAAGCAAATATCAGAAATGGAGCACAACTGCGCTGTACACAGGATGCTCGTTTCCGATCCTGAAGCGCGCTCAGATCGAACCTTACTACGAGCACCAGAACAACACCGAAAAGAGTCCTAATCAAAAGTTGAATCAATTGGGCCTCCTTCTCGAGCTTTTCTTGTAGGTGGATGGAAGGCAAGGGCGGCTA
>JASHRE010000416.1 GCA_030037515.1 Candidatus Sulfotelmatobacter sp. | reverse complement strand
ACCGCCATTCGGGATTTGGTCGAACCAGGCTTATAGTACAGCCCGCAGTGGAGAACACCGCTATTGTGACCGGTTTGATGACGACCGGGACCCTCCTCCTTCTCCAGAAGGATTATCCGCAAACGAGGAAAACGGTTGAGCAACTGGTAAGCCGTGGCCAGCCCAACAATTCCGCCGCCGATGATTGCAATCCTACGATTCATTCCAGAAATGCTATCGAAAGGTCCCTCTAAGCCCTCTACACAGGTTCCTTAAGGCATGTAGATTTGGGCGGAAAGGTGGCGTATCATTTATGCCGAGGTGAAAAAACCACCCGCCGTGCCACGACACGGAGGGGGAAGTAGTGCATTCAACTCCCGCTTTTGAAGCAGTAGTGAGAATTTAGTCTGTTTTGGTTGTTCTATTCATATGGGAGGATATCAATGAATCAAAACCGAGCTATCCGGGAAAAATTCATCTTAACTTTCGCGGTAGTTCTTCTTGGCAATCTCCTTTTTACTCTGTTAGCCTCGGCGCAGAGTCAACCAACACTTATCCAAGTGGCAGATGACTTGGACTGGGCCGAGACTTATTTCGGATCAGGTGGCAGTGTTGCCGCCGGTCAGTATATGACTACTGAGCTTCCCAATCCAGCATTGGCCGGAAACATGATTGTTGTCATAGTTCCGTTTGATTCGACATCCAGCATCCCATCCGTTACTGACAACCTCGGCGAGTCATACTCTCTTGCCGAAAGTTGCACGGACACGACCAACGGCGAGGAAGTGGCTGTATATTACGCTCTCAACGTCACTGCGGGAGCAAAACAGATTAAAACAACTTACCACGCTGGCACGGAGTACCAGGGGAATCCAGCGGCCGCAGAATTCACGAATGTCGCCCTCTCGAATGCGCTGGATGTTGCCAGTTGCAATTTTTCGAACTCGACCGCCGTTACAGCGGGAAGTGCGACACCGACTCAATCTGGCGACCTCGTGATACAGTTCGCTTGGAATGATTACGTCTCGCTTGGAACCGGAGGAGGAATTGGCGTTCATTATACGCAAGGGAACCAGTCGAACATCAATTGGCAGCAGTTCTTGGGCACTTGGGCATGGGCCGAGGGTGCACAATGGGGAGTTTACAGCTCCACGAGTGCCTTGAATCCAACTATGACGGTCAGCAAATCCGGGTTTCTGAGCCTTGCAGTTTTCTTCAAATCGGCCACGGCGGGAACGGCCATGCCAAGCGGCATACGCATCGTCGGCCGTAAAAACGTGCCATTCACTACTGGATCACCATGGAATGCCAACCCGTTGACGGTGTATTTCCCGTGCCCGAGTACCGCCAACCTGTTGGTGGCAGATTTCGCTGGAGCAGGACAGGACATGACGGCAGTGTCGGATTCAAATTCGAACAGCTGGACATCGAGCCATGCGTTGGAATGCGACAGTGGCGACAATACCTGCGTTCACAACTGGTACGCTCCAAACGCCGCTACCTCTACCGGCGAAAGTGTCAAATTCACCTTCAATTCAATCCAGGGTGCGGACAGCGTGGAACTATACTGCGTCCAAGGAGCGGCTACTTCTCCCTTCGACACTTCGGTTGCGAGCGCCGGAAATCAAACCGCAGAGGGCAACTGGAGTTCCGTCTCAATCACTCCCAGCACCAGCAACGATCTCATTTTTATGGATGGATCGCAATATTCGGACACGGCGACTGGATTCACAACCGGCCTTTTTGAGGGCTGCTTTTGGTCGAACGAGGGTTTGAGCAACGGCGGATGCGCGTCGAACAATGCCTGGGGGGCATACTACAATCCGAACACGAGCCAATTTACTTGGACTGCGACAGAACTGTCCGGATCAGCTGTCGGCATCTGGGCTGCTGAGACGGACGCTTTCAAGGCCTCATCTACGCCGCAACCGGCACCTCCGACGCAATTGAAGGCGGTAGTCAACTGAACTGAAGCTGGCTCAAGTTGTTTCAGCCAAATTAGACGACCTTCGCAAAATCGACAACCACGCCGTCGAAGAGGCTGCGCGATTGGAACCAGCAATGGCAAGCTCCCAAGGTGTCCTGTAACTGAAGCTTGCTGTCACAATCCGGCAACGCTACTCGGGATCTGGTCGGCGGTTTTGATCCCTGCGAAAGGTCTTGGGGGTCGTTGTAAGTGAGCAGGTTACCCCCGAACCGCTTGTTCCAATTTGCGCGCAATGCAGTGGACCTCCGGCCGGATCTGCATTCCCGTCCGCAATACGAAGAACGGTTCTGCCAGGTTGACGCCTTTGCAGCTGTTGGTGATAGAGATCAGCTGCGCGGAGGGTGGTCATGGAGATTTCATAGGTAGGTCTATAACCCAAACATGAACAGTGCACGTCCGGCCGAGATGAGCAAAACCTGGTGTCCGTCCACATTGAAAGAGATTGGAGCCGCATATGTGGTTCCGCCCAGGTAGACATTCCATAGCTGTCGTCCCGTCGCGGAGTCAATCGCAAAAGCGAACCCACCGGACCCCCCGAAAACCAAGCCTCCACCTGTGGCCAGAAGCCCACTATAGTCATACGAGCTAGACTGTTTCCAATCCGGCAAAGAACTTTCCCATCGTTCCCATTTCTTCGCCCCGCTCGCAGCATCCAGCGCCCGGACGACACGTTTGTCAGGCACCACGTAGTCACCTCCCGAGCTGCCCGGGTAGAATCCGAGGTCCCCTCGTTCCGGGTGCGGGGACTTCGTGAATATCGAAGACCCTTCCGTCGCAGGAATGAAGATGGTTCCGGTTACGGGATCAAATGCGGTATTCTGCCAGTTGATACCTCCCCCTACACCCGGACTGATTATCCTGCTCGACGAGGAACCTTCCAGGCCGGTTACCAGAACTGGCCGCCCGGCTGCGTCGAGACCTTTCGCCCAGTTCTCAGGAACGAAAGGAACGCCGAGAAGGAACTGACCGTTCGTGCGGTCGAGAACATAGTAGAAGCCATTTCTGTTCGCAACACAAAGTACTCGGCGCAAGACGCCATTGATCCGGATGTCGGCGAGAATTGGCGTCTGAGTTGCATCCCAGTCATGCTCGTCGTGAGGAGTGAATTGGAAGTACCACGCCAGCTTTCCTGAATTTCCATGCAAGGCAATTACACTATCTGTGAACAGATTGTCGCCCGGCCGAACGTCCCCTTGGAGACCCGGTGCAGGATTGCCGACGCCCCAGTAAATCAGATCGAGTGTCGAGTCATAGCTTCCAGTGACCCAGGTTGGACCACCGCCGCTCCGCCAGGCGTCGTTCTTCCATGTGTCGTGCCCAAACTCGCCCGGACCAGGAATTGTGTCGAACTTCCATCGTTGTTGGCCCGTTTTTGCGTCGTAGGCTGCCAGAAAGCCGCGAATTCCGTATTCTCCACCGGCTACGCCAACTACGACCTGATCGTCTACGATCAAGGGAGCGCCTGTCATGGTGAACCCATCAGACGGACTGCAAACCTTGGTTTGCCAAATCACGCTCCCGGTGTCTGCGTTCAGGGCTACCAGATAATCATCGAGACTGCCGAAGAATACCGTGTTCCCCAAAACTGCAAGTCCTCGGTTTGAACGGGAGCAGCATACCGGCAACTTGTCAGGGAGAACTCGGCTGTATCGCCAAATCACCGCGCCGGAACTGGCTTCCAACGCCACAACCGTCGCCGGCGGTTCTGTAGTGAAGATAATGCCGTCAACCACGATCGGAGTCGATTCGCTCCGATCTAACTCCGACGTGTCGAACTGGTGAACCCATCGGAGTTGTAGCCGGGAAACATTCTTTGGAGTGATCTCCTTATCCGGTGTATAACGCTGTCCGTTAAGCGAACCTGAATAGGTCAGCCACCGATCCTCCTTATCTCCCGCGTCGCGAATCTCTTCTGGGCTCACATCAATGTTGACTCGTGCTAGACCGTTCCCGTGCTTGCCGAAATTCGATATCTGGAGAGTCCTCAGATAACCTACGACCTGCCACCGCTCCAGTAGTGACATTGCAACGCGTGGCATGCCTGTTCCGGGGATGCCGTTCCTCACGACTTTATAAATGGCGAGGTCACTATCACCGTAGGCAAGTCCAGTATGATTCAAAGAAGGACCATAACCGCCGCTTCCATCCTTACCGTGACAGACTGCGCAGTGTCCTTGAAAGAACTGCGCTCCCCTTTGATGATCATTGAAAGTTGAAAAAGGGTTCTCCACTGATCCCTCCAGACTATATCCTCCTCTGACGAAGCTTTCCAGTCCGAATCCACCGTGAACGCGGGCCATAAACCAGAGTTCGCTCCACGTCAGGTCCGGAGCCCGGCCTTCCGTTTTGTCCGCGAAAAGCTGCGCACGCCATGAGACCATGTCCCAAGTCCAGCCCTTCGGAAGAAAGTGCAACGTTACAACTACGGCCACGGTAATCCCCATGACCACCGCGGCAACAAGGCATGCAAGTAGTTTACGATGATGTGTTATCACAGGTCTCTACTTTTACCTCATCTAGAGAGTTTCCTGACGTATGAAACTGACGTGAAAATAAAATGATGGGTCTGACGACTCAATGACTACCGCCTAAAAGGCGGTAGGTTGTGTCGCGACTGAAAGTTGCCAGTCTGCGGCTGAAGCCGCCTTATAGGCTCCCGGCTGAGAACCGGCTCAAGGCTCGCTTGGCGCTGTAATCTTGAAGTTCTCACCGGGATCCTCCCACTTCTGACTTTCGATGTATCGCCGAATGCCCCGTTTGCTGAGCGGGTCTAGGCTGTAATTCCCGGCTCCGAAACCATTGGCCTTTGCTTGCGTTTCGACAAGCCGGAAAAAAGGAATCCCGTCCCTACAAGGACCACGGACAACAACGTTACAGAGTCGCCACATCTTTCGGGCCAGCCACCATCAAACACTAAGTCGAATTTATGCTTACCAGAGCTTAACGACACCTCGATCAGATCGGCGGCTGTACCGCCAAATGATTCCGCACCCTGGACACGCCCAACCGGCTCAACCTTCCAAAGCGGAAAAAAGAGCTGTCTAATTCCCACGCTGCAATCGTCCTGGCACCAAGCCGATACAAAGAACTTCCCTGGCCCCATAGGAGTTATTATGACCTTGCCA
>JASHRE010000415.1 GCA_030037515.1 Candidatus Sulfotelmatobacter sp. | reverse complement strand
TGGACAAGCCAGACTTTTGGCCATGTGCGCCCGGAAATCCGTTTCGCGATTTTGACGAATGCTACGCGACTTCCGTCAGAACTGATTCAATATGCTGCTGACGGCAAGCTGAACGTTGCACTCTCGCTGGACGGGATTCGGAAACGGCAGGATAAGCGCAGGCCTCAGGAGAGCGGACAGGGTTCGTTTCGCGAGGTGGACCGCAACATCGAGGCACTGCTGCGAGGCGGTGTTACCCCGGCAGTATCGGCCACCGTGACCCGCGACAATACCAGGAGCCTAGTCGGGCTCACACAGTACTGCATGCAGCGAAATTTGCCGCTGCGCCTGATTCCCCATCATCGCCCAGGATCCTCAAACTCCTGTCTTAAGGATGAAAATGCCGAACTCATCCGCGGACTTCGCGGCTATTACTCCTGGATGGAAAACCATTTGCCGACGCGCAGCCTTTATGTGGCTCATCAATTCGGCGATATCAACCTGACAATGCCAAAACTCCGATTCTGCGGAATAGGCACCAGCACGATGGCGATTAATCCGGATGGCTCAGTTTGCCTTTGCCAGTTCGATCTATCGACGTCGATCGGAAACGCTTTGTGCAATGACGTTGTAGAACTTTTGGCCCATCAGAACCTTTATCCTGTTGCCGAGCACCAAGTCGATAACATTCCTGGTTGCAAAGACTGTAAGTGGCGTTTCGCCTGTGCGGGAGGTTGCCCCTACCTGACCAAGAAGGAATATGGTGTCTTTCAGCACTCATCTCCGTACTGCGAAGTCTATCAGGCGGTGCTTCCCTGTCTGTTGCGACTTCATGCCTTGCAGCTCATTCGAACCAGGAGTTCCAGCACGTTTGCCTTAGCTCAGCCGACACCTCAACCCTGGAAGAATGGTTGGAAGGAGACATGCTTAACATGAGAGCTAGGCGATCTGAGGGCATTCTTATGATAAACAACACTCCTACCGAAAAGAACAACTGGAGCATCCTCCCAATGAATGAAAACCACAAAGTAATTGGCCGACAAATAGCGGGATGGTCGGCAGTCTTCGTCTCAACCAGTATTGCCTGCTTTTGGGCATTTTGGGGCAGCATCGAAAATTTTCACGAAGGGTGGTTTTCCCAGAGCATCTGGCAGAATCTCGCCCTGATGTTGGTCCAATACTTGAGCCCGATGCTCGCGGTCATGATCATCAGCTGCATTGCTCTGCGATGGCCACGTTCGGCCTTGCCCATCTTCCTCACCTGCTGTATTGGAGCTCTATGGCTTTTTCGGCGCTCAACTGCCGCGATCACACTTATAGCGATCCCTTTGGCTGTCCTCGGGTTCCTTTATTACTTAGGTCGTCCTCAGCCGCGCCGCTGGGCGTTTCGGGCACTGCTTTGCCTTCCACTTGCGACCGCACTTGTCTGTGGGGCGTATCCCGGATGGCGTGTGCTGCACCGCTATGATGACCGCAACTACGGCACGCGCTTAATCACGGGGAATGGGTTAATCCTCGCGTGGGCGCCTCAGGGTCCAGGCTGGCCATCCACGCACGCAACCTGGCAGCAAGCACAGCACGCCTGCCAGTACCTTACCGCTGACGGCCAGTCGCTTGCACCAGAACCGCAAAACATATGGCGCTTGCCAACGATCGATGAAGCTGTGCGTTCCTTGGTTTACCGCGGCCGCAATGCAGGCGGTAGCTGGGACCCGGAGCAGCGCAAGGCAACCTACAAGGTGAATCCAGACAAAGACTCCCCATTATGGATGCCGCATTCACAGGTCATCTATTGGTGGACCGCCACCCCCGTCAATGGGGATCAGGTTTACCGCATAGCCTATAACGGTTATGTGGTGACAGCCAATAAGAAAGGCTGGGGCGACTACTGGGCTTTTCGCTGTGTCTCCGAGCCTTCGGTATCACAAACACTTCCGAACTGAACTATGTCTTATCACGGACGTATTTAGGACATGCCGCGCGTGGTTTTACCAGATAGCGAAGACATGCTCCCGCTATCGCCATCCCACAACCCACAGTTTCATTAATTCCACCAAACGGCAGCCGATAATTGCCCTCTTGCCGTCATGCTGGTATTCCTCGGCCCACTATACCAGTCATGACCTGAACGATAAGAAAGGTGGATTCAGGCGTGAAAGCACTTTACTACGAAATTATGCCTATGGATTTTCCGGCGATTAAGGATGCGAATCCCGACAACGTTACGATAATGGGCAGCATGGTTTATGTGTCCGAGTTCTTCAGAAATCTGATTCGCTATAGCAGCTACGATACGATATTTTTATGGGACCGTCGTGGCCCAATCCAGCAGAGTGGCCCTTTCTGGAAGGCAGAAGCGCCCGCTTTAAGCCGAGTACGACTACTTAGCCGCCATCAATTGCGCGAAATGACCGACGCGGACCACTTGGTTCTAGTGTCTCCATATACACGCTTCGAGGGGCTGAGAAGAATCAGACGGCTTATCGGACGAGCCCACACACCGATCACTGCCGCCATTCACTCGTTGAACGATAATGGGTTCGTCTCCTCCCTATTACCGCTCCTCCTTCCTCCCTTGCACAGTTATGATGCATTGGTATGCTCCAGCAGTGCGGGCCAGCATGCCATCACCAAGTTTCTCGGGCTCCTGGACAATCGCCTTCGGGAGCTAGGCGTCGAAAGCCATCGGCTGCCGATACAACTCCCAATTATCCCGATTGGTATCGACGTCGACTCTTTTCGTTCCACTGGCCGTCGATCGGCCCGTCAACGACTATCGATAACCTCCGAACCGGTGATTCTGTATTTTGGGCGCTTTTCGTCCACCTCAAAAGCGGACCTCTATCCGCTGCTGCTTATCGTAGCTGAGCTTTGGCCTCGGTATCCCGACCTAACCCTGATTCTCGCCGGAGACGATACTCATTGCCGGATGCATCACGAACTGGCAAAGTTTGCGACCGAACTCGGCTGCGGTTCTCGCGTCCGCATATATCCCAATCCCAGCGCAGCTAAAAAGCAGGAGCTTTATGCGTGCGCGGATATTTTCGTGTCGTTGGCCGACAATTTGCAGGAAACCTTTGGGATCACAATTGTGGAAGCCATGGCATCGGGGCTGCCCGTGATCGCCTCGGATTGGGACGGCTATAAAGATATCGTGTCTCACGGGGAAACGGGATATTTGGTTCCGACACTGATGCCCGGTTACCCGAGCAGTTTTGATGATCTCTCCGTCCGCGGTGACATGACCGCCCCCGACCTCTTATCGGCAACCACGGTAATTGATTTAAGGACGCTGAGGCAGTATCTCGAACTGCTTTTAGGAAATTCGCATCAGAGGCGGACCATGGGAGTTGCAGCGCGCAAAACAGCGCGAACGTATGATTGGTCCGTTGTGATCAAGCTCTTTGAGGAGCTATGGGCCTCACTGCAAGAGGAGGGCATGAGGTTCGCAGCCAACAGTGGCATGCAGATCGATCTGGAATGGCGGTTTCGTGAGATATTCGACCACTATCCAACTGGTTTTATTTGCGAACGCGCGCGGGTCCGACTGAGTGCTCGTGGTACACAGTGGCGAAACAATCTCGACACCCTGGCCAGAATTGCCACTCCCGAGTATTGGTTCAACCAGGATACGATGCGCAGGATCCTTGAATTCATGGAACATGAGGACACTATTTCTGTTGGCGATGTATTTACAGCTGCGGTGGAGCGCCGGGGGTGTAATTCCGAAACTCGGGTCGGTTTTCTTAGCGACCTCTGCAGGCTGATGAAGTATGGCTTTATCGATCTTGAGGATGCCTGCGATGTAGGCCGGCGGGACGTCGCTGCCGCGAGCTAGTGCTAGTTGTATATATGCCTGGGGTGGAAAACGTAACCTACTCTATGAAGCGCGCAAAGATTGCCTACCTAAGCTCACGATACCAAAGCCATTCACGGATCGCCGACATTCATCGCGACATTCTTCGGCGACACTATACGTTAGTGTGTGATCTGGCTGATGCCGATATCGTGATTCTACATTGTGAGCCTTGCGAGCTCGAGTCAGTGTTCCGTGCGACGCACAAGTTGGCGGGCAAGTACATCATCGGGTATTGCGTGTGGGAGGCGACCAAGCTGCCCTCTACATATCGGCAGCTGATCTCCCACTTCCGGGAGATCTGGACGTGTTCGCGATATTGCCAACACATATTCGCAAGTGACCATTCGCTCGTTTCCTACATACCCCATCCCGTGATGCGCGACATATCATGTTCGGAAACAGATAGAAACAATGTGAGGGACATGATCGGATTTGATCCATCGTGTGTTTACTACCTGACCGTCACAAAAGTGTGGGATAAGCGGAAGAACACGGCTCAACTGATCCGTGCATTTGAAAGGACGAAACACGTGATGCCGAAGGCCCGCCTGATTGTGAAGGCGTCGGCCAGTGACGTCAAGATCCAAAGTCGTGATGTACGAGTTATACCACTGTACGCCCAGCTGACTGGCTCAGAACTGAATGCACTGTACGAGTTGACAGACGCCTGTGTCAGTGCCCACCATTCTGAAGGTTGGGGACTGACATTATCCGATGCAATGATATTCGGAAAGGCCGTGATTGCCACCGGATATTCCGGGAACCTGGAGTTTATGTCTCCGCACAACTCGACTCTTGTTAGGTGCACAGAACAGTACATCGACAAAAAGGATTGTTTCGGGCTGTTTGAGAGCGACATGAAGTGGGCATACCCGGATGAAGATGATTTGGAAAACCAGCTATTCACGTTTTATGGGAATGGATCGAGTCAAGAGTTTGCAGACAAAATCCGGATGGCAACATGGGACATCAGGGCGTTTAGCTATAGCAATGTAAGCAGGCTGGTGAACGATCGGATTGCCAGTATAGTGAAGGGGCACTCATCTCTGGTGTCTCAATGACGCGAACTCGTACAGGAGGTCAATGGCCAGCCGACCCTCGAACCGTCCTGCCAAGGCCAGACACTCCCGCGTGTACGCATCCACCACACTGAGCACCCGGATCGCTCGTCCACACGGCACCGTATCGTGCGCGAAATCCAATGACCTGCCCCCCATTGTTAGTCCAGGGATAATGAGACTTTCTCCGGTCCATACCATCAGGTCAGAACCGCGACGTACTGCCCGATTTAGATCCTCGATGTCTCGCCAACCAATTTGATCGAAAGCGGCGTGTGGCCGCGAAAGTTCGGTGAGGCGTGCCACCGGTTGCTCGGAGTACGTCCTCTGGTTCTCGCGCGGACTTCAGGGACACTCAAAATCGGAGCAGAATAGATTCTGTTTACCGATGCCTGATTTTGGTTCGTCCATTTCCCTCCACACGCTGCCCCCCAGACGCCGAATGCAAGTGAGGCAAACACCGCATCTGCACATTTTGGCTGCAATTTGTTGAGGCCAGTTTTGGAAGGAAAATACGAGATAAGTGCTTTTTATCGATCAGGTTAGGTCTGAAAAGCCAGCCCTGAAAAAGTTGCGTCCGAGCTTCCAGTCCGTTGGCCTTACTCTTTCAACGTAATCGCCGCAGAGAGCCTCTCCCAGTACTCCGAAGAACTGCACCGGATTTTGCACCGACTGCCTGCATCCGGCGCTTACTGTCGGTTACTGGCCGTTCCGAGGCAGATCACTGGAAGTGATTGAGGTGTAAGGTAATAAGTTTGCTATCAAGAGCTTGTAGAGAATCCCTAGAGTGATGAGAGCAGATGGTGTGTCTGCCAATTCCACCACTTCCGCACGCTCCTGCCGCGAGCAGAAACTGCTTACTGGTGAGGCTGCACCCGGCACACCCAATCGATGGTATCGTGTCCGGCGAAGTCCCGCAATGTAAACGGAGTGGCCGTGTTTCGCACGGATTTCCACTGGCCCTCTCGCACACTAGACGTGCTACGCTGCAAACTTGAAAATGACGAACGAGGGATAGAGAAATGTTGGCATCGATCACAAAGCTTTCTGGACGGTCGTTAATCGGTTTTCGGGAAGGGCAAGGATCAGAACATCCGCACTACGCCACCAACCCGACAACAGGCGAACGGCTGCAGCCCGGCTTCATTCCCGCAACCGGCCAGGAAGTAGAACTGGCCGCGCGGCTGGCTGCGGAAGCGTTTGAAACTTATCGCAATATTTCCGGCCGCGAGCGGGGGGCATTCCTGCGTACGATCGCGGCGAAGATCGAATCAATCGCCGTAGAGATCGTGGAGCGGGCGGGACAGGAAACAGCCCTGCCTGCAGCGCGATTGCAATCAGAGACAGCGCGTACTTGCGGCCAGCTTCGCTTGTTTGCACAAGTCGCGGAAGAAGGGTCGTGGGTAAATGCACGCATCGATCACGCAGATCCTGATCGAAAGCCGTTGCCCAAGCCAGACATACGTTCCATGTTACGTCCAGTGGGGCCGGTTGTCGTATTTGGTGCGAGCAATTTCCCTCTGGCATTTTCCGTCGCCGGTGGAGACACTGCTTCGGCCCTGGCGGGTGGAAACACGGTCATTGTGAAGGCGCATGCCGCTCATCCAGGGACCAGCGAACTTGTCGGTCGCGCGGTTCAGGAAAGTGTTCGCGAATGCGGAATGCCGGAAGGTGTGTTCTCGGTTCTGTTCGGCAGCGGCTCAGAGATCGGGATCGCATTGATGAAGCATCCTCTTGTGAGAGCTGGAGGGTTCACCGGTTCGCGCACGGCGGGACGAATTTTGATGGATGTGGCTGC
>JASHRE010000414.1 GCA_030037515.1 Candidatus Sulfotelmatobacter sp. | reverse complement strand
TCGTTTCAAACCACGTGATGGATCTCATCCGTCAGTACAAGCCGGAGGAACTCCCGCCGGCTCTCACTGCCTACGTACAGGATCGCGGACGCTATGACTACCAGCACCATTGCGAAGTGGGGAGCGATAACGCTGAGTTCGTTTCCGACGAAGTGATCGACCGTTTCTGCCTCGTCGGCCCCGCCGAGGTGCATCGGAAAAAGTTGCGAGCGCTCGCCGATGTGGGCGTCACGCAATTTAACATCTACCTGATGTGCGGGGATGAAGAGCAAACGCTGGAGACTTACGACCGCGACGTGCTGCCTCGGTTTCTGAAAGCGGCGAAATGAAAAACTACACTGCCCCCTCTGCTGACAGGCTTTCTTGTCCCTGCCGCATCGCGGCATAATACGCAACAAATGAGACGAGAAATCCTACGAACCACGAATAATCGTAAAGAAAATGGACACTCGGAATTTTTAATCCCGCCAGCGCCATGCCCGCTCCCAAAGCCAGCGCGATGACGGCTCGCCAGTTGAATCCGCTGGCATATTCATAAATTCCATCGCGCAAATATAAATCCTCGACCTTCAACTCGCGGCGCCGGATCACAAAATAATCGCAGATCATGATGCCGGCCACCGGCCCCAGAAACGCCGCATATCCGCCAAGCCATCCGAGGATGAACGTCTTGTAATCGGCCAGCAGTTTCCACGGCATGAGCGCGATTCCCATGAAACAGGTGATGACGCCGCCGGTGCGAAAGCTGATTTTTCGCGGCCACAAGTTGGAAAAATCGTTTGCCGGCGAAACCACATTTGCACCGATGTTCACATTCAGCGTGGCCAGCAGTATGGCGACCAGCGAGATTACGACCGCAACCGGGGAATGGAAGCGGCTCAGCAGTTGCACCGGATCCCAAATTGCCGTTCCGTAGATCACGACCGTTGCCGACGTCACCACGATCCCTACAAATGCGTAGAGAGTCATCGTTGTCGGCAACGCCAGCGCCTGCCCGATGATCTGCTCTCGCTGATTGCGCGCGAACCGCGTGAAGTCGGGGATGTTCAACGACACCGTCGCCCAGAATCCGACAGTTCCGTTCAATGCAGGAATCAAGAACTTCAGAAATTCAGGAAAGGTATGAAACTTCGAAGGCACCGAGAGCATCGGTCCAAACCCGCCCGCCCGCACGTATGCCCATCCCAGCAAAAGCAGCCCCACCCCGAGCAAAACTGGCGCACTGATGCCCTGCAGAATGCGAATGTATTCGATTCCTTTTACGACCACCGCGACGTTGATCAGCCAGAAAATGAGAAAGCAGATCGCTGCACCGTGCTCGACATTTTTCCAGCCAGGAACGAGCGTCGCGAGCAGTGAGCTAATCGCTTCTCCACCAATCCAAGCCTGAATGCCAAACCATCCGCACGCAACCAGTGCCCGCAGCACAGCCGCAACATTTGCTCCCAAAACCCCGAAGGAAGCGCGTGCGAGAACTGGAAAGGGAATTCCATATTTCGCCCCCGGATGCGAGTTCAGCAGCATCGGAACCAGTACGATCACATTGCCCAGAAAGATCGTTGCGACGGCTTCTTTCCAGTTCATTCCACCTTGAATAAGGCTGGCGGCCAACATGTACGTGAGAATGTTGACCGACATCGAAACCCACAGCGCGGCAAAGTTGTAGGTACCCCAATGACGCTGCTGGGCGCTGGCCGGCGCGAGATCAGGGTTGTAGAGCGGGCTGGACACGATGCGAGTGCGAAGGTCGGTGGAGGTCATTTGAATTTTGGACCCTTTGTCGGAATCTTGTCATACCGAGCGCTGCGCCGAATCCGCTTTGCTTTATCCGCTACGACACTAGATTTCTGAGGTTCGAAATGACAGGAGGCTCGAACGCCTGTGCTCTGTTCAGTCTGCAGCTGCCGACGCCACGCTCTGCGTCGTGATCGCACGGTACGTTTCCGGACGCCGGTCTCGGAAAAATTGCCAGACTTTGCGAACTTCCGTGATCATATCGAGATCGAGATCGGCGACTACAACTTCGTCCTTGTCACGGCTGGCCTGAGCGACGATTTTTCCTCGCGGATTGCAGAAGTAACTCTTCCCATAAAACTCGCCGATGCTCCAGGGCTTCTCCGTCCCAACGCGGTTGATCGCGCCCACAAAATATCCATTGGCGACAGCGTGCGCCGGTTGCTCGAGCTCCCACAAATACTCGGACAGTCCTGCAACCGTGGCGGAAGGATTGAATACGATTTCTGCGCCATTCAGCCCGAGAATTCTGGCGCCTTCGGGGAAATGGCGGTCGTAGCAGATATAAACGCCGATGCGCGCGTACTTCGTTTCGAACACCGGATATCCCAGATCGCCGGGTGTGAAGTAAAATTTTTCCCAGAATCCGGGATGGCAATGCGGAATGTGATGCTTGCGGTATTTGCCCCGATACTTTCCGTCCGCGTCAATCACGGCTGCAGTATTGAAATAAACGCCCGGCATCTGTTCCTCATAGACCGGAACCACAATGACCATGCGATGCTTCGCCGCAACCCTCTGCATCAGGCGCGTGGTCGGCCCATCGGGCACACGTTCCGTCAGTTCGTACCAGCGAGCGTTTTGCTCGGCGCAAAAATATGGGCCATAGAACAATTCCTGCAGGCAGAGAATCTGCGTTTTCTTGCGCGCAGCCTGCTCGATCAATTTCAGGTGCTTGTCGACCATCGCCTTCCTGATCTCGGCGAGTGGACGGTCTGAGCTGATCGCGTTGGAAGCCTGAATCAAGGCGCAGCGAACGATGCGAGGCATGGAATCCTCCGGAGGCAAGGCTCGTTCCGAGCCCGTAAGCAACGAAATATAGCAGAAGTGAAGCGAGGCATTTTCGGGTGCCGCATGCGTGGTCTCGGTATTGCCGGAAGTGTGATTGGGCGGCAAATTCGACGTGGTATTTTTGGTCTGGTGCCGTTGACAGGGCTGGCTCGGCTGAATAGACTCG
Organism: Candidatus Sulfotelmatobacter sp.; assembly: GCA_030037515.1. GTDB lineage: Bacteria > Acidobacteriota > Terriglobia > Terriglobales > Acidobacteriaceae > Sulfotelmatobacter. The sequence continues at coordinate 3,172 of JASHRE010000414.1, read as the reverse complement.
GACTTTTTCAAGTGAATCCGGCTCGAACATGGCAAAGCGGCCCCGCATCGCAGTTGTTGGCAGCGCGAACATCGATCTGACCACCTTTACTGGCAATTTCCCCAAGCCCGGCGAAACGATTTTTGCGGAAAAATTCGATCTCGGCTTCGGCGGAAAGGGTGCGAATCAGGCGGTTGCCGCCCGACTCTGTGGCGCCGACGTTTTTATGGTGGCGCGCGTCGGCAACGATCTGTTCGGGCCGGCCACGATCGAAAACTTCCGTAAGCAGGGCATCGACACCACCCACGTCAAGCAGGTGGAAGGGTTATCGAGCGGAGTCGCACCCATTTTTGTTGAGCCCAGCGGACAGAACAGGATTCTGGTGATTAAAGGCGCCAATGATGCGCTCAATCCAGCCGACGTGGACGAAGCTGCCGAAATGCTCAAGAGCGTTGACTGCATCGTTCTGCAGTTCGAAATACCGCTGGAAACGGTTTGTTACAGCGTTGCTTTTGCGCGAAAGCACGGCATTCGGTGCATTCTCAATCCCGCTCCCGCACAGCGTGTCGATTTGTCGAAGCTGAACGGTTTGGATTATTTCGTTCCCAACGAACATGAAGCCGAAGCGATCATCGGAACTCCGGTCAAGACTCTGGAAGAGGCAGAACACTGTGCTCAATCCTTGCTCACGAGAGGGATTCGCCGCGTAATCATTACACTTGGCGCGAACGGATCGTTGCTGGCCAACGGTGGAGGAAGTGTTCACATCCTTCCGTTTTCGGTCAAGGCCATCGACAGTTCTGGCGCCGGCGACGCTTTCATCGGCAGCTTCGCTGTGTTCCTCGCCGAGGGTCTGCCGGAAGGCGAGGCCGTCCGACGCGCCAATTTGTACGCTGCACTGTCCACAACCGGAGTTGGCACGCAGAAATCGTTTCATGATCGTGCACGCTTCGACGCGGAGTGGTCCGCACGCTCTTAGCGCTGCATTTTCATTTCAACTGCCAATTGAAACCCGGCGCGGTTATCGCATAAATTTCTCTTCCTCATTCAGCGTTTGAGGCTTCCTGGGAGCGAAACTTCTTGACTTGGCTCTAGGGAGCAATTTATAAGCCGTGTCTGCGGTCCGGGGCGACCTCGTCAACTCTGGTTCCGGTTTTTGCTTTCGGTCGGCCGGTCGTCGAAAGGGGCGGGTGAGCACATGCGGAGCACGGCGAGGCTCTTTGCGTTTTGTGTTAGTTTGGTCCTTGGTCTGAGCGGGTTCGTTTACGGGCAGGCGACTGGAAGTTTTGCCGGAACGATATCGGACAAAGCCGGTGCAGTGATCGCGGGGGCGGATGTTCGGATCACCTCCCAAGCCACGAGTTTAACGCGCGAGGCCAAGACCGACGAGTCGGGCCACTACCTCATTCCCCTGCTGCCAGTTGCCTTTTACACGATTCGCGTCGAAGCTCAGGGTTTTGCTGCCGCCGAGCAGCGCGGCATCCGTCTACAGGTCGACGAGCATCGCGAACTCGATTTTGCCCTCCAACCCGCGTCTGTGAGCACAAGTGTTGAAGTTAACGCCACGGAAGTGGCCGTGGAAACTGCAAATCCCACCCTCGGCCAAGTGATCACGTCTGAAGAAGTCGCCCAGCTTCCTTTGAACGGACGCAATTTCGTCCAACTCGCCACGCTCACGCCGGGCACGACCACTTCCACGAGCCCGGTAAGTTTCTTCACCAATGCGGCCAGCAGCGAAGCCGCCACGCGCGGATCGTTTTCTCTCTCTGTCGGTGGATCGCGCGAGCAGGAAACCGATTGGCTGCTCGACGGCAACGACAACAATCAGCTCGATGAAGGCGGGATTGCCATTTTTCCTGACATCGATGACATTCAGGAGTTCAAGGTCCTCACCTACAATTATTCGGCAGAATACGGCGAGCGCGCGGGTCCGACCGTGCTGGTCACGACAAAATCAGGCAGCAATCAGTGGCACGGATCGTTGTTCGAGTTCTTCCGCAACACGAACTTGGACGCCGCGTCGTACTTCTCCACATCAGGAGCGGAAAAGTTCAATTTGAATCAATTCGGCGGTTCGCTCGGTGGCCCCATCAAGAAAGACAAAACCTTCTTTTTTCTCGATTATCAGGCCAAGATGCAGCGGGAAGGTGTGACCTTCACGGGCTATGTGCCAACCACAGCCATGATAACGCCTGATGCCAACGGCAATTACAACGAAAGCTCGAACCCGCTGGGCATCACGACACTGATTAATCCGTACACTCCTGAACAGGTTCTAACCCTTGGCGGCGCTCCCAGCCAAGTTCCCTTCCAGTGCAATACGGCGACCGGTCTGCCGGAAGCCCCTGTAAACGGGAGCCAACCCTTCGTGAATGGTGTAACGCAAGCGTGTCCTATCATTCCCGGGTCGCTGGTGAATTCGATTGCTGCAAAAATGCTTGCCTTCCCGGTCTATCCTGCGCCCAACGCACCCAATGAGGTTGGCTACAACTATGTGAACACACCCGTTCGGAAACTGAACGAAGCGACGTGGGATGTGCGGCTGGACCACAATTTTTCAAGCAAGGACTCTGCCTTCGCGCGTTTCAGCTATGACCAGGCTACAAACTTTGTTCCCGGCGGTGCGCCAACCTACGCCGAGGCGAACGCCTTCGGAAGCAACCAATACATCAATAATCACGGCCGAAATGCGGTCATAACCGAAACGCACGTGTTTTCGCCGAACATGATCAATCAGGCTTTGGTTGGCTATAGCCGCATCTTCAACCACATTCTTTCGTTCGCCACCGGCTCGTGCTTGGCGGCGACGTTCGGCATTCCCGGTGCCGATTTGGGCAGCGCCTGCGACGGCATCACCGGCTACCCTCCCAGCTTGAACCAAACCACGAAAGACTGCGAAAGCTGTGGCCTGACATCTTTCCAGATGACGAGCTACTTCTCGTTTGGTGATCGCGGATATTCGCCGTATCAGGGCGGAACCAACGTCTACTCAGTTTCGGACACCCTGGATCTGATTCGAGGCAGGCACAACATCCGAGTTGGGGCAGTTTATCGCGCCAATGAAATGAACATTCGCAATAATGCGTTTCAGGATGGTTATGTGGTCGAGGCCGGAACTGCCACGGGCGATGACATTGCCGATCTCCTGCTGGGCAGCATGGGATCATTCGCTGCCCACGATCAGACATTCCTC
>JASHRE010000413.1 GCA_030037515.1 Candidatus Sulfotelmatobacter sp. | reverse complement strand
GTCGCGCTGATGGTCATTGGCGGAACGCTGGGAATTCTCTTCGTCACTCTGCTGCGGCGCGTCATGGTGGAAGATCCCGAGCTGCCTTATCCGGAATCCGTGGCCGCCTCGGAAATTCACAAAGCCGGGCAGCAGGGCGCCAAGGCTGCCAAAATTCTTTTCGCCAACATGGCATTTGGCGGGCTCATTTATCTGCTGGGCGCGGTCAACGCTTTCAGCGCCAGCAACACGCTGCACGTGAAGATCAGCGATCTGGGAAAGAAGCTGCTGTTGCGCACGGGGACAAACCCGAAGGTGGCAACTACGGTTACAGGCGGGGCAACGCTGTTCAGCGCGCCCGACATCAGCCCGGCTTATCTCGGCGTGGGATACATCATCGGGCCTCGGTTGGCCGCTCTGAACTTCGCCGGAGGCCTGCTGGCCTGGGGATTGCTCGTGCCCCTTCTCACCTTCACCATCGGTCCATATATTCAAGCGCAGCAGCCGGCCGGGCAGACGATTGACTGGACGCTGCTCGCCAGCGCGATTTATTACTCCGTCGTGCGACCGATCGCGGTGGGCGGCATGCTCGTAGGCGCGGCTTATACGTTATTCAAGATGCGAAAGCAGCTTGCGGTCGGCATGGGACGCGCCGTTTCGGATTTGAAAAAATCTGCAGCGGCGCACGCGGCGACCGGCCGCACGGAGCGCGACCTTCCCGCAAAGGCGGTGTTTGGCGGGATCGCCCTGGTGTTTGTCGCCATGATGGCGCTTTATTTCTACTTCCTCAGTGCGGCGGGAAATCTGACCACCTCGAAGATTATTGCCGGATCACTGGTGGCCGCAGGCGTGATGGTCGTCATCGGATTCTTCTTCGCGGCGGTCTCAGGAAATCTGGTGGGACTGATCGGATCGTCGAATAATCCCGTGTCTGGACTTACGCTTTGCACTTTGCTGATTGCCGCCCTGCTGATGGTCGCGTTGGGAGTCTCGGGGACGGGTGGAGTCGCGGCGGTGCTGGGAGTGGCGGCGGTGATTTGCGTTTCGTCGGCCGTGGCTGGCGAGATGTTGCAGGACTTGAAAGTCGGGCACATCCTCGGGGGGACACCTTCGAAGATGCAAGTTGGAGATTTGTTCGGAATCGTTGTGGCCTCGTTCGTGTTGTTCATTCCGTTGGCGGTTCTGGATAAGGCATACCACTTCGGAAGCAACGCGTTGCCCGCGCCGCAGGCCGGACTGATGGCGATGCTTTCGAAAGGCATTGTTGGCGGAGACATGGCCTGGCCGCTGGTCGTGGTCGGAGTCCTGCTCGGCATTTCAATGATCATGATCGAAGTGAAAAGCGTGATGCTGTTCTCGGTCGGAATGTATTTGCCGCTGGGGACGACCTTCGCCATTTTTGTGGGTGGGATCATCCGCTGGGTCACCGATCAACTGCGCAATCGCCGCGGCTTCAACGAGGCGCAGAAGGCGCGAGTGGACAATGCTGGCGTGCTGACCGCTTCCGGCCTGATCGCCGGCGAGGCTCTGTGCGGCTTGGTGATTGCCGGGCTTGTGGGGTCCGGCAAAGATGTCACCCTGGTTCACTGGACGCCGCCAATCTGGGCGGCTCTGGCGGCGTTGGCCGTGTTGGTGGTCGCCATGATCGAGGTGCCGCTAGAGAACGCCGGCAGTCCGGACGAACCAGCGCCGCCGACGGCAATCATGTGAGCAGTGCCCGTCCAGGCGGAAGCACCTTTCGCGCGCGGAAGCTCCGCTGGAAAGCAGAATTCGGTATCCAACAGCGGTCGCACTCAAATGTACATCGCGGAGAATATCGCGCTGGTGCGCGAGCGCATGGAGCGAGCGGCGCGGCGGGCTGGACGGTCGTCCTCTGATGTCGCGCTGATGGGCGTCAGCAAGACGCATGCTCCGGACCGCATTCGCGAAGCATACGCGGCGGGATTACGCCTTTTCGGAGAGAATCGGGTACGGGAGTTTGCCGGGAAAGCGGTCCTGCTCGAGGAGCTTGCCGGCGCCGACTGGCACATGATCGGGCACCTGCAGACGAATAAAGCCGCACAAGCGGTGGAGTTGTTTACCGGCATAGATTCGGTGGATTCGGTGAAGCTGGCTGAGAAACTGGACGCGGCCGTGCGCAAGCTGAACAAGAAATTGCCCACCCTGATCGAAATTAACATTGGCGGGGAAGCGGCCAAGAGTGGCGTGGCGCCGGATTCCTGCGAACTTGAACAGTTGCTGCAATCTGCGGCTCGATTTGAAGCTCTCGAATTTCGCGGATTGATGGCTGTGCCTCCATTCACGGACGATCCCGAAGGCGCACGGCCGTTTTTTCGCAAGCTGCGGGAATTGCGCGATGCGATTAGCGCGCGCAAACTCCCCGTTATCGCTGTGGACGTGCTTTCCATGGGCATGTCGCACGATTTCGAAGTGGCAATCATGGAAGGCTCAACCTGCGTGCGCGTCGGTACAGCGATCTTCGGCGAGCGAAGGAAGGATTAAAGAACCACGGAGGCACGGAAAAACTCTTCCCATGGATTCAGCGACGGCGAAGCAGTTTCTGATCGCGCAAGTAGTAGAAGAGACAAATCCGAAGGGGCAGCCGAATATCAGGTTGAAATCATCGCTCTAAAGATCATGGCCTGGCCCTGGGCTTCGGCCGGTAGAAGCAGACCCCCGCTTTGGCACACATCGATTGGTCAAGAATCTCAAAGGGGTTTCCTCGCAGGCACCGCGGCGAGAGTTTCGCAAATTGAAATCCAGGCTGCCAAGTCTCGGGACCAAGTTTCGTACTTTGTTCCAACCGTTGGTGGAGCGCCTCTGGCAGTCATTCAACAATATGTGAAGATCCAAAAGAATGTCTAAGCAGCGCAAGGTCTTTA
>JASHRE010000412.1 GCA_030037515.1 Candidatus Sulfotelmatobacter sp. | reverse complement strand
TTCGCCGCAATTTCTGGCTGCGGTTTTCGATCCCGCCGGCCGCACGTTTCGTGATGATCAGGCCGACGCGGTTACGAGCATTCGCAAATTTGACGTCAAGACCCAGACCTTTACCGAAGTCGAATACAAAGGCTATGAAGCGAATCGCGCGGCCATGCCCGAGGATCTGGCGCAGCAGGTCCCTTATATCCGGCGCGCGCTCGAAGCCTATCGCATTCCCATTCTTGAGGTTCCTCGCTTCGAGGCTGACGATGTCATCGGTACTCTGGCGCGGAAGGCCGCCGAGGCTGCTCACCCGGTCTACGTCGTTTCCAGCGACAAGGACATGATGCAGCTGGTGAACACACGAGTGCACATCTTGAATCCGCCCAAGGACAACCTGATTTGCGATCCGGCCAAGGTCGAGGAGATCCTCGGTGTCCCCCCCGAGCGGGTCGTGGATGTGATGGCGCTACGTGGCGACGCGATCGACAACATTCCCGGAGCGCCGGGAATTGGCGACAAAGGATCGGTCGACATCATTAAGCGTTTCGGAACGGTTGAGCAGGCGTTAGATCGCGCATCGGAAGTCGAGAAGAAAACCTATCGCGAGTCACTGCAGAACAATCGCGAAGCCATTCTGTTCAGCAAGAGTATGGCGACGATCGATACGAATGTTCCGATTGAACCCGACATCGAATCGATGCGCGTAGGCGAACCGGATATCGACGCCTTGCGTGATCTGTTCACAGAACTGGAATTCACTTCGTTACTGAAAGAGCTTCTGCCCGTCGTCGAAGTCCGGGAGGCAGACTATCGCGAGGCGAAATCTGCGTTTGATGTCGATAGCGTGATCAAGGCCATCTCCGAGGATGGCTCGCTGGCGGTTGCAATCGCGAGGCAGCACCCAACTCAAATTGCCGATGAAGGCGAAGCGAAGGAAGAAAACAATCAGGAAAATTCCGCCCCGCCACAAGATGCCCAGCTTTCTTTGATGACGGACGCGGAGATCTCCGGGCCCGCCCCCTCGCCACCGACCTGCCGCGCCGCCATCTCGGCTGTCGCCGGCTCTGCGGTGAGCGTGCAACTCGACGATTCTTCTCCTGGCCTTAGACTTTGGACCGCCCTGACCGATGCCCGTCTCTCCAAGACGGTTCACGACTACAAATCCGCGATGCACGCGCTCGCTCCGTTCGGAGTCACATTGGCGGGAGTGCAGCACGATCCCATGCTGTACTCGTATCTGCTCGATCCGACGTATTCGTCGCACGAACTCAGTGAAGTCGCACTGCGCCGCTTCAATCTGAAGTTGTCGGGCGATCTGGCCGAAGCAGCCGATGTCACGGGTCGACTTACAACGGCGCTACGCGGTGAAGTCGAACAGGCACAGCTGACGAAGCTCTACCGTGAAATCGACCTGCCACTCGTTCCCGTGCTGGCTCGGATGGAAGCCGCCGGCGTGAAGGTCGACACCAACGCTCTGGCGCGTATGTCGACGGAACTGGCCCGCGAGATCGTGGCAAAAGAAAGAGAAATTCATCAAGCCGCCGGGGTGGAGTTCAACGTTGGATCGCCGAAGCAGCTGGGCGACGTCCTGTTCAATCGCCTGAACCTGCCCAAGCCGGTGAAATATGGCAAGGGACGGACGATATCGACGGCTGTCGATGTTTTGGAGGAATTGGCCGAGAATCATCCGATCGCGCGTATGGTGCTCGATTATCGCCAGCTCGCCAAGTTGAAATCGACGTACGTCGATGCTCTGCCTGCGCTGATCAATCCTGCGACCGGCCGCGTCCATACAACTTTCGGCCAGACGGGAACCGCCACCGGACGCCTGAGTTCGGCCAATCCCAATCTGCAAAACATTCCCATCCGCACCGAACTTGGCCGCGGCATTCGCGCCGCGTTCATTGCCGATCCCGGCTGCGTGTTGCTGACCGCAGATTACTCGCAGATCGAATTGCGCCTGCTGGCGCATTTCTCGCGCGATCCGCTGCTGGTCGAGGCGTACCGTCGCGGCGACGACATTCACACGCTGACTGCCTCGCAAGTTTTCGGGGTCCCGCCGCTGATGGTTACACCCGACCACCGGCGACAGGCGAAGGTCGTAAACTTTGGCATCGTATACGGGCTTTCCGCGTTCGGGTTGTCGCAGAATCTCGGCATCGAACCAGCAGAAGCGAAACTGTTCATCACCAATTATTTTCAGACTTACGCGGGTGTGCGCGCCTTTATCGACAAAACTCTGGAAGAAGCGCGGCGAGAGCTAAAGGTGAAAACGCTGTTCGGGCGGGTCCGGCCAATTGCCGACATCAACAGCAAAAACTCGAATCAGCGGGGATTCGCCGAGCGCACAGCCGTCAACACGCCGCTGCAAGGCACGGCGGCGGATCTGATCAAGATTGCCATGATTCGCATCGACGCCGCTGTGCGCGACCGGGGATTGAAATCACGTATGACACTGCAAGTTCACGACGAGTTGGTGTTCGAAGTTCCGGAGAACGAAATCGAGATCATGCGGCCGCTCGTTCGCGAGCACATGGAGCACGTACACGAATTAGGCGTCCCGTTGCAGGTGGAAATGGGAGTTGGAAGGAACTGGCGGGATCTGGAGTGATCGTCCAGTCCCGGACGCATTCGTGCGGGGTTGCAAGCGAAGCGTGCCATAAAAACGGTTGCGGATGCATCCAGCGCCAAGGACGAACGACACCGCTCAGGTCGCGGGGATTTTGATCGTGGAGTTCGACCCTGCGGGCCCGATTCGCGTATCCCTCGCCGACGCGGTCGGGATCCGTCCAATGGTGTAAAATTGCGCTGAACCCCTCCGCCGGCGGACAGGTTCTTCGTCAACGGCGGAATCCTTCCAGTCGGGACGTGGCTCAGCCTGGTAGAGCACTCGCTTGGGGTGCGAGGGGTCGGCAGTTCAAATCTGCCCGTCCCGACCATTTCTCTTTTCAAGCTGTTACGCGGTTTCCACTCCCGGCCGGAATTGTAAGGCTAGGGGTCAACTACGGCAAGCGATTTTTCAAGCGGGGCAAGCTCCCGCCGCCATTAATCCCCGATGGACACGGACACAATCGCGGAAAGCGATTTTAAGGCATTCGTGGAACAGCGATTGGCTGAAGTTATGACTCACCCTGCGCTACTTAAAGACCGTATTCAAGAGGTCATGGACTTTGCTGTTGAAAACGAGTCGCGCATGGATGCGGGTGCAAAGGCGTACTTTGACCTTTTTGTTGAAAACATCGTTGCGATGTTTGAAATACGCATGGCTGGCGCGCCGGACAGCCCGGAGAAACGAAGAATACTCCGGCTTGTGGCGTTCGCCCGAAGCAAACACTACAAAGCAGAAAATTTTTTCAAGGGTCTAGGCCTTCCCTTGCCCAAACCCTACCCCGTCGCTGAAGCAGGGAAACCCATTTTTTTTGATGTCGTCCAGTCCATTCTGGACCTACTCTTTGATGCTACGCGAGAGCAGCAACATGGGAGCGGCCAGTTCGCCTCGCTGAGCATGTTGTATTGGACCCACGATGAGATGCTCGTTGCCTTCTATCTTCTATCTAGCCGAGCGGAAATTGGCAACTCGGGCTTACAGTCATCTCCGCACTGTGCAAGACCTCTTGGACAAAGCGGAGCCATTCTTCAAGCACCCGGAGATGGCAGACATATGGGCGGGCAGCGATAAGAAGAAAATCTTGAAGGAATTGTCTCCGGGAGCCATCCGAGAAAAGCTAGGAAAAGCGCGCTTCGACCCGGTTTATGACTTTTTCCGCTGAGCGCGGAACGCATGGGACCTTTGGTGCTGTGAAGAGACGCGTTGTCCAGCGGGGAAAACGGAACGGCACTCCTCAAGTAGCTAGGCTTGGTGGTGTGGCGTGGGATGAAGAGGTTGACATTGCTATTTGTTCCTGCATTCTGACTGCTGTCGCGACTCTCATCATGGTTGCCAAGGTGTACGCGGCCCGGCTACACCCCTCCGAAGCGATGGAGACTGTTAGAAGCAAGGGACTGGCCGCAATTGAATTTTTGAGACAGCATTGGGTGAAACCGTTGGAGGCCGTGAGCCAAGATGTCTCAGGCTTCCATGCGGCTTTAGAGCAAGTGACTCAGACCATCAGTCAACTGAAAGTATCTTGACTATCTGAATTAACACACGGCTCGTGAGCTCATTGGGCCGCCTGAATTGGGCGGTTGAGTCAACACGTTCTTACCATAGGAGCGGGACTTGTGGCCTTCCGACGCAAGCTATCCGAATCAAAGTCTCCAACAGTTTTCCTCTACACTTCGGCGCAACATCGGCAGCACAAATTAGGGACAATTCTAGGGGCGCTCTACGGCTCCGGTACTCATGCTGCAGCTCGACGCATCCTGGCACATCGTGAAGGGTAAGGGACTGGTCGCGCTGCCCGCGACGCACCCACTATCTGAGGAACTGCTTCCAGGGGTCAGCCACCATGAGCCGTTGACCACGCCGTTTGTTAGTACTCCATTGTTCGGTGTTGCGACAAGTTCCCCCGTGGGCGGAACAGCGCTCAGTGTGAGAAGGTTGCCCGTTTCGGACTTGACGGTCAACACAATCGAGCCGTTTATCTGATTTGTGTCGAGATTGTGGGTCAGGTTGGCCGACCCGCCTATTAAGGATTCCCCCGAAAAACATGGGTTACCCTTGATGAAATAAAACTGGCCGATGTTAGCGTTCTGACTTGTTACGGACGGATTGAAATTGATTAGAAAATTCAGAGCCGTGCCCCCAGTTAGCTGTGCCTGCCAATTTGCACTGGTCTGCAACTTCTGAGTGGGGCTGCTGCCGCAACTCGAAAGCACTGCCGCAATCGCCAGTAAAGCCACAAATGCTAGCTTCTTCATGACGACCTCCAGGTCGAAACGCGCTACAACCCGCCAAGATGCCTTAGGTCAAACAGCGA
>JASHRE010000040.1 GCA_030037515.1 Candidatus Sulfotelmatobacter sp. | reverse complement strand
GCGTGGCGGTTGAAGCACCGGCAGCATCGAGCGATTTACGGATTCGAAGATAGGGATGCCTCAGCCGCGGACGATCTCACGGAAAAGGCCGTTTATGGGCTGCCAGAGCTGAACGGCGATCGTGTTGCGAATGCCGCCTTGGTGGCCAATCCGGGTTGCTATGCGACTTCTGTGATTCTCGCGCTCGCGCCGCTGCTCAGTTCGGGAGTGGTCGATCGAAAGCATGGAATTGTTTCAGACTCGAAGTCGGGGGTCTCGGGCGCCGGGAAAGAGCCGACGGCGAAAACCCATTTTGTGTCGGTGGCGGACAATCTCTCGGCATATTCGGTGTTCAATCATCGCCATGTCGGCGAGATCATTGAGCAACTCGGGTTGGAAACTCACGAACTGACCTTCACGCCGCACCTGCTGCCGATTCCCCGTGGGATTCTGTCGACGATCTATGTGCAGCTGAATCGCTCGACCGGCGCGGCCGAGTTGGAATCGACCTTCCGGAATTTCTATTCCGGAAAACGCTGGATACGGGTGTTTCAGGCTCCGAAACTTCCGCAAGTACAGTTTTCGCTGAATACGAACTACTGCGATCTGGGATTTTGCTTGGCCGACGACGGCCGGCGGCTGGTGGTGATTTCCTGCATCGACAATCTTTTGAAAGGCGCGGCCGGACAGGCCGTGCAGAACATGAATCTGATGTACAGCTGGGCCGAAGACGAGGGATTGCAATGACGATTGTTGTCAAAATTGGAGGAGCAGCGCTCGAAGAAGCGGGGACGCTGCGCAAGTGCACGAAAGCCATTGCCGAACTGGCGCGCGCCGGGCATTGCGTCGCCGTGGTGCATGGCGGCGGGAGCGCGCTGACGCGAGTGCTGAGCAAACTGGGGAAAAAGAGCGAGTTCATCGGCGGATTGCGTGTCACTGACGCAGAAACGCGCGACGTGGCGCTGATGGTCCTCGGCGGAATGATGAACAAGAAAGTCGTCGCGGCCATTCAGGCCGGGGGAATGCCCGCGGTCGGCTTCTGCGGGGGCGACGGCATGTCGTTTCGTGCGCGTAAGAAATTCACCCCGGGCAACGACTTGGGATTCGTCGGCGAGATCTGCTTTGCCGAACCCTGCTGGATTGAAGGGCTGTGGCGGCAGGGCGGCATTCCGGTGCTTGCCTCGCTCGCTCTTGGCGCCGATGGCGAATACTACAATGTCAACGCCGACGAGATGGCGGCCGCATGCGCCGCGGCCTGCCACGCGAACGCTCTGATCTTCCTGACCGATGTTCCAGGCGTGAAAAATGCCGAAGGCGCCGTCATTCCGTGGCTGAGCACGCGCGAAGCCGAAGGTCTGGTTGCGAACTCGGTGGTCAGCGGCGGAATGCTTCCTAAACTTCGAGCCTGCAAGCAGGCGCTGAAACAAGGCGTAGGACGGGTAAGAATTCTGCCCGCCAGCGAAGCCGATGCCCTGCCGCAGTTTTATTTGACCAAGCTATCGTGCGGCACCGAGGTCACCTGCGCATGACCGTCCGAAGAGATGCCACGGATTTGACAATGCAGAAAGAGGAACAAAGATTGAACACATCCTTGCAGAACAGAAATCCGGTCGTGCCGGAAACTTTTCCCGGCATTTTCTGGTGCCCGGACCTGGTTTCGACGCGGGAGCTCGGGTCCCAGGGGGTGGAAGCGGTTTTGCATCTCGCGGAACTGATGAAGTCGCGTCCCTCGGTGTTTCAACGTTCGCTCGCCGGCAAGCAGATGGTGATGTTTTTTGAGAAGCCGTCGTTGCGCACGCGTCTCACATTCGAAGCCGGAATCACGAGCCTTGGCGGGACGGCAATTTTCGTCGATCAAGGGAAAAGTCCGTTGGATGCGCGAGAAAGTCTGAGCGATATCGCGCATAATCTGGAACGCTGGATCGACGTGATCGTGCTCCGCACCTTTTCCCACGCCACGATCGAGCAAATGGCGAAGCACGCGTCGGTTCCGGTGATCAACGCGCTGAGCGATCTTGAGCATCCGTGCCAGGCACTCGCCGATTACTTCACACTGCAGGAGCGCTTTGGCGACTTGAAAAAAATCTGCCTCGCTTATGTGGGCGACGGCAACAACGTGGCGCATTCGCTGCTTCTCACGTGCGCATGCCTCGGATCTTCGATTCGCATCGCAACCCCAAAAGAATACGAGCCGAATCCGCAAATCGTCGCTGATGCGAAGATGATCGCCAAGACGACCGGCGCAAGCATCGAATTGCTGAACCATCCCCAAGCGGCCGTGGCTGGGGTTGACGCGGTGTACACGGATGCCTGGGCGAGCATGGGGCAGGAAGAGGAGGCAGAAGCGCGAGCAAAGGTTTTTCCACCCTATCAGGTTAATCGGGAGCTGATGGCGGAAGCCGCGCCCCATGCCGTGTTCATGCACTGTCTGCCGGCACATCGCGGCCAGGAAGTCACCAATGAAGTCATGGATTCGGAAAATTCCGTGATCTTTGAGCAGGCCGAAAACCGGCTGCACGTGCAGAAAGCGATTCTTTATTTGTTGCTGGGTGGCGCGGTGCGCCTGCCCGTGAGGGGTGCTCATGCCTGAAAAAGTTGTCCTTGCTTATTCCGGCGGATTGGATACATCGATCATCATTCCGTGGCTGAAGGAAAACTATTCTTACGACGTGATCGCGATGGTCGGCGATGTCGGCCAGGGTGACGACATGGAGGCGGTTGTCAAGAAAGCGCATGCGACGGGCGCGAAAAAAGTCGTTGTCGAGGATCTTCGCGAAGAATTCCTCACCGGATACGTGTTCCCCGCGCTGAAGGCGGGCGCGGCATATGAGCACAAGTATCTGCTCGGAACGTCGTTGGCGCGGCCCGTGTTGGCCAAGCACCAGGTGGAAGTGGCGTTGCGCGAAGGGGCGACCGCTGTCGCCCACGGCTGCACCGGCAAAGGCAACGATCAGGTGCGGTTTGAACTGGCTTATCAGGCGCTCGCGCCGGAGTTGAAGATCATTGCTCCGTGGCGCGAGTGGAATCTGAAGTCGCGCGAAGACTGTCTCGACTACGCCGAGCAGCATGGCATTCCCGTCGCGGCCAGCCGCGAAAAAATCCACAGCCGCGATCGCAATCTGTGGCACATCAGCCATGAAGGCGGAGAACTGGAAGACGCCGCGAACGCGCCATTGCCTACAACTTGGCAAATCACGCGTTCTCCGCAAGAAGCTCCCGATAAAGAAGAAAAAGTCAGCATCGGATTCGCGCAAGGTGTTCCGGTTTCGGTGAATGGCATGGAACTCGATCCAGTGTCAGTGGTTGAATTGCTGAACGAAATCGGTGGCCGCAACGC
>JASHRE010000411.1 GCA_030037515.1 Candidatus Sulfotelmatobacter sp. | reverse complement strand
ACTCGTCTTGATTGTTGAGTTGCGGCATCGAACGTATTAAGCATCTCGCCAAAGGCAAATTGTTATGTTACTTGCCTTGACACCCAATTCCTGAAGTCGCGCACTCTTCCTGCGCTTGTCGTCCTTAGGACGGCAGGCCAATTGCCACCGAGCGGAAGAAAATCCTGGAATCGTCAGCAATCTGTTGAAATAGGTGCTATCAACCGCGGAAAGCGAATGCCCAAGAATGCGTATCTCTTCCACGCCAGCTAGCTGCTCTAAGAATGGATGATGCTCCTCAAGTAGTCGTGCGGACGGCTTGAAGGTCTTCGAAAAATATCCATCAAGGATGGCCACCACGATACGGTTGCGATCGTCCTGCGACCTTTGGGAACCAACGCCAAAGAGCAAACACCCTAAAACGATCCAACGACTTTTGGGTTTTCCACCCAATTCAACCCCAAATACTATTGCCATGCACCTATTTTCAACAACTTAGCCCTCTTTGAAGCTACCATACATGCTGCGTAACTCGTTGAAAATAAGATTGTTACGCCACTCATAAACCAAAGGTTCGGGGGAAGTGGCAATGAAGCTACGCGACAGGCCGAACAACCTCCAAACGGAACCCCGTCAACAGCAAATTCGAGGCATTGCAAGCCCCCGCAACCATCCGAATTTGTTAGCGATTCCGTTCCGGCGACCCCTCATTGAGGGAGTTGCCTGATCGTTACGGACTGCATCGCTACACTGTACCTGCATAATCCATTCACGAGACTACCGGATGGTCTGGCAGGTACCTCCCTCCCAAATCGTATGCAAGACTATCGACTTTATGTCGAGTTTTGCTTATACTTTGGGGATGGGTGCCTTATTTTCTTTACGAGGGTCTTTGAGCGTTTCCGGCGATTTCGGCGCCCCGACACTAGGTCTACGACCGCATGAAGAAGTACCATACAAGGTACTTTGCAGATGATGAAGATGGCCGCAACCTGGAGGCATGAAGAACGAGCAGCGGGTGCAGGTTCGATTGAGCAGGAAGGATAGGCAGCAGGTTGGGGAAATGTTGCGCAAAGGGCGGGAGTCGGCACGGGTGCTGCGGAGGGCTTCGATCTTGAGCCATCTCGATCAGGGGCAGAAGATCACGCAGATCGCCGCCAACCTGGGCGTAGTTCGGAAGACGGTACGGACTATCGCCCGTCGCTACCAGCAGGAAGGACTGGATTCAGCGCTGCATGAGAAGCCGCGGCCGGGTAAAGCACGGGCGCTGGATGTGAACCAGAGCCAGCGCATCATTGCCATGGTATGCGGGCCACCGCCCGCAGGTCAGGCGCGGTGGAGCGTGCGGCTTATTGCCGAGGAGGCGGTGAAGCGGAAACTGGCGTCGACGGTGGGACGGGAGACGATCCGCATCCTGCTCCAGAGCCACGATCTGAAGCCGTGGCGGGAAAAAAAGCTGGTGCATCGCGGAGTTAAATGAAGAGTACATCCGCCGCATGGAAGACGTGCTGGCGCTGTATGAAAAGCCGCTCTCGGAGAGGGACCTTGTGGTTTGTATGGATGAAAAGCCGGTAGTGCTCCACGCCGACGTTCGTGCGCCGCGCCCCATGCGTCCAGGGCAGATCGCACGCCATGACTGCGAGTACGAGCGCCGCGGCACGGCCAACGCCTTCTGCGGCGTTGAACCCAAAGCGGGACGGCACTTCACCAAAGTCACGCCCAACCGCTCCTCGCCGGAGTTCGCCGATTACCTGGTGGAGATCGTGGCAAGTTATCCGGAGGCCGACACCATCCATCTGGTGATGGATAATCTGAGTTCGCACCACCGCAAGGCGCTGGTGGAGCGGTACGGCGAGAGAATCGGCGGACTGTTGTGGGATCGGTTCACGGTGCATTACACGCCCAAGCATGGCAGTTGGTTGAATCAAGCGGAAATCGAGATCAGCCTGTTTAGCCGTCAATGCCCGGGACAGCGCAGAATTCCATCCCTGGCAGACCTGCGGCGGGAAGCGCAAGCGTGGAACCGGAATATGAACCGGAACCAAATCAAGATCGATTGGAAGTTCACCCGCAAGAAGGCACGCCAAAAGTTCCGCTACCAGAGGAACAACTTCATGCGGTCAGAGACCTAGAGAACTGAGTGATCGGTTCGAAGATAATGAGTTTCTATTTGCGACAGGCAGATTGACGAAGAGTGAGTACCGATAACGCCGCAAACAGATATTGGCAATCTACAGAAAAATCTAGTCGGCGGAATTACCCCGCCACACTTTGAATTGCTCTTTTTTTCTGACGCGTCATTCTGTGGGCGAGCAGATCAATTTGTTTCGCATTGCCGAAGGTGATTGAGATTTGCAGATCACGCTTCAGGAGTTCAGCCACTACAAATAGCTCACCAGCAAGACCAATCATATGCCCATCCACGCGGACTTTTTGAGAAACGGACGCTGTTGCAGACTAGATCAGTCGATCCTGAAAAAGTGATTTTCACATCGTGTGCGACAGCACAAGCTGGTCGATGGGAGCCGAAACCGCCTGGCATTGGCTCCAGGCCGCCAGCAGGCTGGGCAGAAAATAGAGCCAAAAAGCTCTGAGGAGCTTGTGGAAGTTCATGGCGGCGGCCGCCAGCATGGCGTTGATCGCGTCG
>JASHRE010000410.1 GCA_030037515.1 Candidatus Sulfotelmatobacter sp. | reverse complement strand
AAACCAGCTGAAGAAAATCCAAGCCACGTAGCCATAGCAGAAATAACTGACGGTCACCGCCCAGACTTCCTTGCTTTGCAGCATGCGACGCCAGGGCACGAGCATTTTGGCATCGCTGTTTGAAGCGGCATAGGTCAGCCCGGAGCGAATGAATTGCAACTCAGAATCCGATACACCAGGATGCTGCGCTGGCGTGTCGCGAGCCATCCAATACCACACCGCGGCGGCTAAAAATCCGATGCTGGCACAAACCCAGAACGAAGAACGCCATCCGTAGCGCAGCATGATCCGCGTGACAAGCAGTGGCGTGAGCCCAGCCCCCGCTCCGACACCGGCAAAGATCCAGCCGTTCGAAATTCCGCGCTCCTGGGCGGGAATCCAGCGGGAAATGAACTGATTCGCGGAAGGATAGATCACGGCTTCGCCGGCTCCGAGCAGAAAACGCACCACGATGAAAATGAAAACTGCGCCGGCGATCCGGGCGGGCACCAACGCAGTCAAGGCGGTAAAGATTCCCCACCATGTTACGCCGGCGGTGAGCACGCGACGCGGTCCGAAACGGTCGGCGAGTCGGCCAGCGACGGTTTGCAAGAGTGCATAGCCGATCAGCATGGCGCTGAACACTTTGCCGAGTTGAACATCGCTCAGGTGATAAGCTTCTGCGATCGCGCCGCCAGCGATCGAAATATTCACCCGGTCGAGATACGAAACCGCGCTCAGAACGAACAACCAAAAGACTAGCAGCCAGCGCACGCGCGTCATCGCAACGCCGGTCACCGGCAATGCTCCGGGGCTGAGCGCGGGAAATCTGTGGCACAGGATCTGTGCGCGACGATAAGGTTCGTCGGACAGAGAACATTGCCGTTCGGATCAGCGTGTGATATTTTCGCGCTCATTGCCAATGAGTTCCCGTCGTTGTTTTCTCTTGGGATCCTATGAACAAAGCCAAAATTGTCGCTTTCTGTGTCAGCTTCCCGCTTCTGTTTCTCACTCCTCTGCTTTACGCCCAGCTCGATCTTTTCTCGAAAGAGCAGCGCATTGAATTTACACCAGAGTGGCACGGCGACCGTTTTGACGATGGACGGCCGAATGTGCCCGATGCTGTGCTCGCCAGGCTGAAAAACGTGACTGCTGACGAAGCATGGGACGTCCTGCAGGACGCAGGGTACAAAAATCAGTTTGAAGGCGGCTGGAAGGTCATCAATCCGGGGGACCGGCTGGTCGGGCGCGTGGTTACTGCCGTTTTCATGCCGCGACGCCCGGACGTCGATTCCGTGATCCACAGCAATGGCAAGAAGGAGAACCGCATTGGCGATGAGAACTCGTGGATCATCGACATTCTGAGGCCGGGAGACGTGTTGGTCGTCGATCTGTTCGGGAAAATTCGCTACGGGACGATCATCGGAGACAATCTCGGGACCGCCATTTACGCAAAGAGCCACAACGGACTGATCGTAAACGGAGCGGTTCGCGACGTGACTGGCATCCGGGAAATTCACGGATTTCAGTGTTACGTCCGTGGAGTCGATCCTTCGGCGCTGGAGAACGTGATGCTGACGGGCATTAATGTTCCGGTCCGCCTGGGAGACGTGACCGTCATGCCGGGCGACATTGCGATTGGAGATCCAGAGGGCGTGACGTTTGTTCCTCCGCAATTGGCGGCGAAAGTCGGGGATGACACGGAGATGGATCATCTGGTCGATGAGTGGGGACATATGATGCTGCGCGAAGGAAAGTACACGCCCGGACAAATCGACGCGAAGTGGACGCGGCAGATGGTGGAACAGTTCAATGATTGGCTTGAGGAAAAAGGATCAACCCTTCGCATGCCTTTGCCTTGAGTGCCACGAACCGGGCTTCAAGTCCCCCCCGTCGATGCCGATTATGAGGTGTGTTCACGAAATAGACTTGAAAGTTGCATCGCAACCACTTTGTCTTCGCCCGGCTGCAGCATAAATGAATTCATCGAGAGTCCCGGCTGCCCTTCGCCCCCGCTGATCACGATGGAGGGCTTGCCACCGCGCAGCAGCTTCGCCGCCTCTTCCGGCGTCAACGAGATGCGGGCTTGATCCCAAACGATGCGCAGGTGCGGCACGTGATTGGCGATGTCGGGCACGAAGAATGCTGTGCTCACTCCGGGAACTTTTGTGATTTCGCGGGCGATCATTTCCAGCCGGCTCTGCCATTCACGGGCGAGAGCTTCGTGATCTTCGGCAAGGAAAAGTTCCAGAGCTTTGACCATCCCGAGGATTTCTTCTTTCCCGACTTTCTGGCTTCGCCCGATCGTGTCTTCGTGAGGGCTGTTGTTGAGCAGCGCGTTCGCAACCAGTTCCTGGCGCCCGATCAGAAGTCCGGCACATTGCGGACCACGAATCGCTTTTCCCCCGCTGAAAGTCACCAGGTCGTAACCCATGTGGGCGTAGTCCCACAGATGCGAAACCGGAGGCGTGTCGGCGGCTGCGTCATTCATGCAGGGCACGCTATATTGCTTGCCCAGCCTGACCCATTCATCCACTTTGATCTGGCCGGCGGAATTGGCAAAATTCGTAAAATGCATCATCGCCGTACGGTCATTCACGGCGGCTCGAAGCTCGTCGAGGGTTTCGACCTCGACGAGTTTCACTCCGGTCGAGCGCAGTTGGTGATCGAAAGGATTGCGATGGGACTTTTGGATGATCACTTCCGATTTCATTCCGGTCAGATCGGGGAGTTGCCGGATCAGGGCTTCGTTTCCACCGGTAAGAATGCCGGCAAGTCCTGACTGCATCGCAGCCGCGGCCCCTGAGGTCACCAGTGCGGAATAGTTCTCGGGCAGCTTCAGCATTTCGGCGATGCGCTTGCCGGCGGCAATTTCCAGTTGCGGAATGCTGACGAAGTGCCGCCCGGCCATCGCCATAACTGCCTCCAGTTCTGGATGAGGAAGCGAACCGCCCAGCATCGTCATCGTGCCTTCGCAATTGATGACGGTCGTGACACCGAGTTCCTCGTAAGGATTTCCCGTGCTTCCGAAGCCAGTTACCGACGCTCCTTTCGCAGCTGGTTTGCCGTTTGAAGAAAACAGTTTGCGTGGAGAGAGCAGCGCGCCGGCTATCGCACCGGCCGTCGCCAGAAATCCGCGGCGATTCCAATCTGAACCGAGTTGCATAGATGAACTCCCAGCCATCTCACTTACGAGGTACAGCGGCAATGCAGTCGATTTCCACCAACGAATTTCCGGGCAAATCGGCAACCGCGACAGTTGTGCGCGCGGGCCCGCCATGAGGAAAGCAGCTTGCAAAAAACTTGGGCAGGCCGCCCCAATCTTCGATTTTTGCCAGATTTACGCTGGCGTGAAGGGCGCTATCCATGGTCCCACCCCCGATTTCAACCAGCATCCGGATTTCGTC
>JASHRE010000409.1 GCA_030037515.1 Candidatus Sulfotelmatobacter sp. | reverse complement strand
ACCGCATCAGGGATGTCGCCTCCGACCACCGTTCTTCGCAGTTGCCGCACTTTCAGTTTATAGACGGCATCGATCGGCCAGGGCAGCGCGTAGTGAATGCCGGAAGAAACTCGCGGACTAATTACAGCTCCGAAGCGCGTGACCACCGCCTGTTGATCGGCGGGCACGACGAAAATTCCAGAAAAAATCCAAATGGCCAGCAGGAAAGCCCAGGCTCGCAGATGCCTTACCCTGCGATGCGGAGTGGCAACAACAAATAATTCTCCATTTTCCTGTTGTTGTTGCGGCCGGGTTGCGAACAGAGTGCTCACTTCACCCCCGCCTCGCCCCGGGTAAGAACTTTCAGCAATTCCGAATCGGAATTTAAGATGATGGTGGTCTTGTCGTCCAGAATCTTTTTGTAGGAATCCAGAGTCCGTAGCAGTTTGTAGAACTGCGGATTCCTGGAATACGCCTGTCCGTAAATGCGAGTGGCTTCCGCATCGCCTGCCCCGCGAATCCCCTCCGCATCTTTGTAAGCGGCAGAGAGAATTTCTTCTTTCTGCCGGTCCGCGTCAGCGCGGATCGCCAATGCCTGTTGTTCGCCCTCGGCACGGTATTGCATGGCGATGCGTTCGCGCTCGGCTCGCATGCGCGCAAAAACGCTCTGTTTGTTCTGCTCAGGGAAATTGAGACGTTTGATCCGAACATCGACCACGCGGATTCCGTACTGCGCAAGAGCCGCGCGGTCCGCGCCGGCCGTAAGCTGATCCAGCATGGAACCGGTGTCCACCCGGTCCAGTGCTGGTGAGACCAGCGAATCCAGGTCTCGCGTGCCCAATGCGGCCGAAAGTCCTGACCAAATGATGTCGTGCAGGCGCATCTCCGCTGCGGCGCTGTCGCCGACGCTTTCGACGAAGCGGTAAGGATCATCGATGCGCCAGGCCACGTAGTTCTCGATCACGATATTTTTCTTGTCCCGTGTGAGGAACTCCGATGGCCGCGGGTTATAGATTCGCAAGCGCCGGTCAAACCACAAATTGGTTTGCCACGGCCACTTCACATGCAGACCGGCGTTGTACACGGTGCGTACGGGCCGACCGAATTGCGTGACCAGCGCGAACTCGGTCTCCCGCACGCTATAGAAAGAGAGAGAAATCAGAAGAAGCGCCAATCCGGTTCCGGCCAATCTGTACTTTGTCTTCGTCGTCATCTTGTCTCACTCCGGTAAAGGACGAATTCCGTTGGGCAGTTCAACCCCATCTTGCAGCAGGAACAGGTGGCGCCGGTTCTGACTGCCATCGAGGATCAGCTTTTTCTTCCCCGGCAGAACCCCTTCCATGGTCTCCAGATACAACCGCGATTCGGTGGCGGCAGGCGCACCACGAAAGGCCTGCTCGGTCTGATCGAAGCGCGCCGCATCTCCGAGTGCGCGCATTTTGCGGCTGACTGCGTAAGCGTTGGCGTTCTGCATCATCGCAGCAGCATTGCCTCGTGCCAACGCCAGTTGTTCGTTCCTGTATCCTTCAGCTTCGTTGATGCGACGGTTCTTTTCTTCAAACGCATCGGAGACTTGGCGAAAGGCGTCGACGACTTCGAGCGAAGGATGAACGTCTTCCAGTTTCACCTCGAGGATTTGCACTCCAGTCTGATAGGTCCGCAAGCGGTTCTCTAGTTCGCTCTTGGCTCGTTGCTCGATATCCCGGCGCCGGAGGGTCAAAATGTCGTCGAGATCACTAGAAGCAACAACGTTCTCGATGACTGACTCCGCCCCCGCCCGCACGGTGGCGTCAGCATCCAACTGGCGAAACAGAAAATCGTCGGGACGCTGCGGTACGTAGTGAACGGTGGCGGTGAGTTCGATCATGTTCTGATCGCCGGTGAGCATGAGCGATTCTTCGGGCACGACCTGGAATCGGCCGCTGCGATGCTGTACGTTCCATTCGTAAGCAGCGGGTTCGGCGTTTGGCCCGCCCAGGTTCGTGCGAAAGCCGATTTCGACGACCCGCACACGATTGGCTTGAATCCGGGTGAGGTGATCCACGGGCCAGGGCAGCTTGTAGTGAATGCCGGGCTCACGGTAAGGCAACTGCTTACGCCCGAAGCGCTCAATCACGCCGACTTCCTGTGGTCCGAGCGTGTACAGACCACTCAGCACGTAGACAGTCAGGGCCGACCATGCCAGTGGCCGCTTCAGCTGGGGCCAACTGGGAACGCGCGAGATCAGCCGGTTGAGCAGGGAATCAAAATCAAGACGATCGAACCCTGCGCGAGCCTGCCTCAAGACGCCCGACACAGGTCCGAGTGTCCAGAAAGAATCGAATGTGCGGCGTATGCGTCCCGGACCACTGGCTCCCGCACGCAGAAGACGTAACGAATTCATCATCACAAGAAACGATGAGAGCTGATGCGTCACGGCGGCACCGACCGGGCCGAGGATGCCGGCGGCGGCACAAATGACCGCAGCAGCGTTGAAAATCCCGGCAAACAAAATGATGTTTTGCCACGCGGTTTGAACCGCGCGTCGGCTGAATCGGAAAAACTCGGGCAGACCATCCAGAGAATGCGGCAGATAGATGACATCGGCAGCTTCGGCTGTGATGTCGCTGGCTCCGGCAACGGCAATGCCAACATTCGCGGTAGCCAGCGCTGCCGCGTCGTTGATGCCATCGCCAATCATTGCGGGTCTGTGCCCGGCCTTGATCAACGCCTGGATTCGCTCCACTTTTTGCCGCGGCAACAGGCCGGCGTAAACCTGCGCGATGCCAACTTCCCGGGCAATTTGATCGGCGGCTCGCTGACGGTCGCCGGTGAGAATGCACTGATCCTCAAAGCCCAGTTCTCGCAGGGCGGCGAGCGCTTCGGAAACGCCCTGGCGAACGTGATCGCGAAAAAGAATTGCGCCCACCAGCCTGGTTCCCTTTCCAACCAGCACCGGAGTCGCGCCGATTTCCTCGGCTCTCTCGAGAAAATGTTGGGCGCCTTGAATTCCTTGGTCGCTGAGAAATTCGGCCGTGCCCACGCGGATTTCATGCCCGCCCAAGTGGGCCCGCGCACCGCGGCCAGGAATGACTTCCGCCGTTTCCGGCTTTTCAACTTTCGAGTGCCGGGATGCGGCTTCGGCGACGATGGCGCGGGCCACAGGGTGAGTGGACCCAGATTCGGCAGCGGCAGCCAGACTTAAAACTTCGTCTTCGTTCTCTACCGGAAGAATTCCGACAATCTCGACTTTTCCCTCCGTGATGGTTCCGGTCTTGTCGAAAACGATGACATCAGTTTTCGCGGCGCGTTCCAGCACCGCCGCTCCGCGCACCAGAATCCCGCGCCGAGCCAGACCTCCCATTGCGGCGACCATGGCCGTGGGCGTCGCAAGAATGAGCGCGCACGGGCACGCCACCACCAGAACGGCCACAGTGCGCAGCCAGTCGCGGGTGAAGTAATAAGTGAGAGCCGCAGAAATCAGCAGGGCGGGAAGGAAGTATTTCGCATATTGGTCCGCCAGCCGCTCCACCGGTGCGCGCTTGTTCTGAGCTTCCTTAACCAACTGGATGACTCGGGCGAGGGTGGTGTTTTTGCCGCTGTCGGAGACTCGAACGCGGAGCAGGG
The DNA here is from genome assembly GCA_030037515.1 of Candidatus Sulfotelmatobacter sp. Classification (GTDB taxonomy): domain Bacteria; phylum Acidobacteriota; class Terriglobia; order Terriglobales; family Acidobacteriaceae; genus Sulfotelmatobacter. The sequence continues at coordinate 5,939 of JASHRE010000409.1, read as the reverse complement.
CGTTGTGATTGAAGGTTCCCGAAAAAACCTGGTCGCCGGGTTCTTTCTCCTGGGGCAGGGGCTCTCCGGTGATGGAACTCTCATCGACGCTGGAAAATCCCGTCTCAATTACGCCGTCGGCGGGAATCTGTTCCCCGCTGCGAACCAGCACGATGTCGCCGGGCGAAAGCGACTCGGCGGGAACTGTCTCCTCGCCGCCATTGCGCAGAAGAGTTGCGGTGCGAGGCAGTCTCTCCACGAAGCGTTCGATGGCGGCTGTGGTGCGGCCAGCGGCGTAGGATTCGAGTCCCTCGCCGACCAACACGATGAACATGGCCTCGGCGGCCGCCCGATACTCGCCGACTGCCAACGCGGCCACGACCGCAACGCACAACGCGATATCAGCCGAGATGCGTTTTTCGAGAATCGATGACAGGGAGTTGTAGAAAGTCTTATAGCCCGCCAGAACAGTGATGAAGACGGCGGTGTCGATGCCAAACAGGGTTCGAAAAATCCCCAGCCAGTTGAGCAGCAACAACACTCCAACGAGGGCGGCGTATGTGTAATATATGACCCGTTCCCGTCGCTCTTGGTTCAAACCGGAATCTCCTTGTGTGCACTCATCTTGGGGGGACTAATTTCCCGTGTACGTGATCCACAAAGGCGAGACCCAAACGAGCTCTCCGTTATCCTGCTCGCCTCGAACGTAGTAGTAACTGGTTTTGCCCTTCTCGGGCTGGTTATCGCGCCAGGAAAAATCGACGTTCTCCGAGTGGGGCGACGTGGAATAAACATATTTTCCGTCGCGCACGATCACGACTTTGGAGAACTTGGAAGTGCCTTTCAGCTTCACGCTGAGGGTGGGCAGTTCAGAAGTAGAGAACTCATCTCCCATCAGATGCGAACCGCTCTCGACGTCAGCCAGAATGTTGTCGGTCGCAGCGTAGATGTGCCGTTTGCGGAACGCGTCCATGAGCGATTCGCGCGTCAACTCTCCTTTCACCAGGGCGTTTGCGTAGCTCATGTGAGTGGAAATGTGATCGGAACTGGCTTCAAACCCGAGCCGGTAGCCTTTATCTAACGCGACGCTGACGAAGCCTTTGGGCCGCCAACCTCCGATGGAGTCCTTTTCGCTATTGGAGCGCGGGGCGTCGGGTATTTCGTAGTTCTGCCGATCGCCCTGGTAGATTTCAACAATCGGCTCCGCGTTGGGATCGTTGTCGCGCCAGTCGGTGCCCATGCCCGTGGCAGTGGTGTGGGCGGCGGTAATCCCATTGAATTGGCGCAAGTATCCGTAAAGCATCTGAGTGTCCGGGGCGGGCGCAGGATCGTTCTCATTCGGAGAACTGGAGTTTGACGAGCCATAGAACCGTGGCAACGGCCGCACTCCGCGTTCGGCGAACAGAACATTGCGATGCCCCTCCGGATAAGCCACACTCCGCTCGTAGGAAAACAACGGAGTAAATTTCCCCGGCACTAGAAACACGTCGGTCAGCTTCTGACTGATCCACCACGAATACTCGCGACCTTCGCCGTTGTCGTGGTCGCAGCAGCCGACCCAATCGAGTTCCGCGGCATCGATGACGTAGCGCCATTGATCGAGCAACGTGCCGTCGTTGCCGCCGTCCATCGAGATCTCGCTGTGGCGATGGAACTCGCCGCGTGCGATGCGAAGGCTTTGGTCGGATCCGCCTCGATAGTCATGCAGCACCTCTACGGCGCGGGCATCGGTTCGGTCGATGGTGGGCGGGTCAGGGCGCGTCTCCGCAACGCTCAGAGCCGTTACTGGGATGACCTGACTGCCGCGACCCAGGTCGACTTCGTGACTCCAGAGATCGTCGTTGTAGGGATCGGCGGTGAGATCCTGGTTGAGGCCAAGCGGATTGGACACTGCCTGCGCAACTTTGAAATTTCGCCGCCCGTCGGAAGAATTGACGAGCAGGAGCTTGCCTTCGGGCAGAGGCACAAGCGCAGGACGGTTGTCGAGAATGTTGTCGGAGTGATTCAGAAAGATTGGTTTCGACCAGTCGCTTCCGTTGAACGAGACTAGCTCTTCGGTCCAGACCGTTCCCAAAGGACTCCACCAGATCGGGTGAGCGGTGCGAAAAGCCAGCCAGAACCGGCCATCTGCATCAATGGTGAGACGGGGAAGCGTGTTCTTGGAGGCGCGAACATTTCCGGTCGCACCGAGATCAGGGAGGCGCTTGCGCGCATTTTCCGGATCTGGATCGTAGCCTGCGGAGTCGGCTTGGCTTCCCGTGCGGTCGGCGCGCAAGCTGGGAGCGCCTGCGAGAACCGCGTCGAGCGACGCATCAAGAGTAACGAATCGTCCGTCTGGCTCGAGACCACGCAGGCGGATGTTTCGTCCTTGGTATAACGCAATGCCAGGTGAGGAGTAGGCTCCAAAATCTTTCCCCCACCCTTTGCCGCTTTCTTCGTAAGCGACCCACAAGCGGCCGGAGGGGTCGTAGGCGATGGATGGATAGGCTTCGTATCGTGCAGAAGCGGCGATGGGAATTTCCAGGCCCCACGACCCTGACCAGGTGCGCGCATAAACGTCGTAGTTGCCGTTGCGGTAAGAATCCCATGCCACGGCCACATGTCCTGACCTGTCGGCGGCGATGGCAGGATTCCACTCATTCTTCTCGGACTCACTGATTTGCTCGGGTGAGGTGAACGCATTCCCGTCCTCGTGGGAGACGAAGATCGCGGCGCGGCCCTGACGCCATCCCTGCCACGCGACCCACACCTTGCCGCTCGAGTCTGAAACTGCTACGGGATCGATATCAGAGCCGGCCTGTCGGGAAATCTGCACTCGATCTTTCGGACCCGAGGCATCGACGGCGCGGGCGAAAATATCGAAATTGCCGCCGTGGTTTTCCGACCAGAAAACCCACGCTCGGCCGGAGCCGTCGACTGCCACGCCGGTCCGGTACTGATCATTGCCCGCATTCGTGATCGCAATCGGCTCCGACCACTGTCCGCCCGAATATCTCTGCGCCCAGATCTGGTCGCCGCCGGTCGGCGCCGCATATTGCGAATAGTCTTTGGGAGCCTGGTGGGGAGTTGCACGGAATTTGTTGTGATCCGGATTATGGTGGAATTGCACGTAAGCCAGCCAGATATCGCCATTCGGAGCGGTGGCGAGCGAAGGATAGTCTTCCTCCTCGAGAGTCTTGGTTAACTGCACGGCGGCCGAGACCCGGTCGATGTAGATGCGACCGCCAAGTTTGTAAATGCCTTCTCCGTAAGGCACCTCTGAGGCGCGAAACTGGAAATCGCCGTTGGCGGTCGTGAAAACGAATTCGCTGTCTCCGGTGACGGCGCTGGCATTCACAATGAAGCCATTCGCAACCACACTGCTGCCCGAGGGGTTGTTGAACAAACGCGCCGGATGAGTTGAGAAATGGAAAAGATTGCCGTCGATGTTGTCGACTCCCTCCAGCCGCCAACCTTCGGTGGTCACGGTGCCTGCGTCTGCTGTGTGGAAGGTTCCGTCCCAGCGAGTGGAGACCGAATCGGTGACGCCAAAAAGGATGCGGAAAGACGCTGGCGTTTGACCGTATAAAAAGGTTGCGAATGCGAGAACAGCAAGGGCGATCAAGAAGCGAATGGTTCGTTTCACTGAGTTCCTCTCCTGGATGCATGCCTCTAAGGATCCAACTTCTGGAGGCGCGGGGCGGAATCGAACCGCCGTTCAGGGTTTTGCAGACCCATGCCTTCCCACTTGGCTACCGCGCCAGTCCCAACCACTCTGTCGTGGCCACGCCCGCTCCTTGTGGCGGCGGCTTATCCGCCAATTGGCGGAAGAATGTGCGATGCGCCCAACAGAAAAATGCCGCCCACGACCACGCTGTAGGCGGCAGTGGTTCCAATCACCAAACGCAAGACGTTGGGCCGTGCGGCACTCAAGCCAAAAAGTCCGACTGCGGATGCTGTCATGAGCATGTTCATGCTCAGTAGACCCGCCAGGAACACAGCCAGGCCCAAAAACCCGTGGACAAGCCCTCCCAAGTTTGCGGCCAAGAGAAACAGCAGCAGCTGGCTTGGAGTTTCCGCGCCCAATCCGTGAATGATTCCAATCAGGAAGACGGAAGCGCGAGCATAGGGACCAGACCCGCGCTCCGGCCGAACCGCATCGGATGCAAACACGCGCTTGATCCTCCACCCCAGCCAACGCGCGGCGTCGATCAAGATCGACGCTCGAGAGCGCGGGATGAACTGGTCCGGTTGCTTGAACAACGTGCCGAGCACATAGAGACCCAGAACCACGAGTGTCAGACCAACTCCCCGCTCCGCCCAGCTGTCGACGCTGACAGGAAGCGAACGTTGAAACAGGATCACTACCGCGGCCAACAGGGAAACCATGGTGGCGTGACCCAATACATAGACCAGACCCATGCGCATCGCCCGGCGCCGACTGCTTTCCACGCTGGTGATGTCGGAAATGGCGGCAATGTGGTCGTAGTCGAAGCCATGGCGGAAGCCAAGCACCCCCGCGGAAACCAGAGCCAGAGTCAACGTAGTCGGGTGCATTCTTTTCCCTTGCAGATTTGTTGGACAACTGATCACCTGTTGAATCTGACTCACCGAGCTCAGCTAGAAACTCAAATGCAGAGCGACCTGAATAATTCGAGACTGACTCCCTGACTGCAGATCGGTTACTTGGCCAAAAGTCTGGCTGCCGAAAATTACGCCGGGATCCGCCCGGTTCGGATGATTCAGCACATTCAACGCTTCAGCACCCAGCTGCAGGTTCGTGCTTTCGTGAATGGGAAAATTCTTCAGCAGCGAGGCATCGAGCTGCGTTCCTGCTGCTGTTTTGCACCACAAAGCCGTTGCGCCCGTGCAATTGGGCGGAACGCCGATCAATCAGCGGGAGGCTCGTGATGCTGGCATTTTCCACAACCTGAGCGACGGCCGAACCCTCGGTCTGCAGCAACGGCACGCTGGCATCGACCTCAACCGTTTGCAGTTTCAACGCGACTTTTAGTGTGCCGTTCACCGTACTGATTCGCGCCCGTTTCCACCGTGATTCCGGTCCGAGTCTGGGTCGCAAAACCTTCCTTCTCCACTTTGAGTTCGTAGTGCCCCGGCAAAACCAGGGGAAAGGAGTAGTCGCCGTTCGTGGTGGAGACGATTTCGCGCTGATCACCGTTTTCCGTCCGAGTGAGCGCGACCGTCGCGGCCGGGATCGCCGCCTGTGTCGTATCACGGATCTGGCCCGATACCTGCGAATCCTGCCCCTCGACGACAGCGACACCGACCGTTGCTGTTATGAAAAAGAGAATCAGTACATGCCTCGATTTCCCCATGATTTCCTCTCCAAAGAGGAGACACTCCTGCTTGGCTTTACTCCGTGCAATTCGGAAGTTCCTTCTCTCTGGTTCGGCGATAACGCGGTTCAGACGAAGAAACTCGAAAAATGGACAAGTGCCGGATATGAGATGGCAGGACTTAACTACAACAACAGGCCATCGAATTCATCTGAGGGGTATTGACCATAGGTTCTCTGCGACGTCCAGAAAACGAACGCCGCGCGACAAAAAACTAACACCCGTATATGAATTATGTCAATTGAAATAGTAGAGAATAGGCATTTATTTTTTCCGCCGCCAAACTCCTGTTCTACGCATTTACATTCAATAAATTTTCACGAAAAAAGATAAATTGCGCGAGGCAGAATGTGCCAATAACGTCTGTTCAGTGTGCTTGAAGTACATCTGTGGTTGAACCGGAGTCCTGGCATTGGCTGCCAGGATCTGACGAGTCTGTTCCCCGCCCCGCGGATCTTCCGGAACCTGTCGCAGAAAGGTTCTGAGCAATTTCCCCGGCGCAGCAATTGCTATACGAGTGTCTCTATGGTTCGAGTTTAAGCGGATCCCGAGAATGCCAGTCCCATGCCGGGTGGGACCTTCTTTGTGACTTCTCGCCCCGCCGCCGCCGGCTTGGGTGGCTGA
>JASHRE010000408.1 GCA_030037515.1 Candidatus Sulfotelmatobacter sp. | reverse complement strand
CTTCGGTCCGGCGCCGTTGCATCACGAGTACAACGCGGAAATCGGCGGATATGTGGAAGACCGCTGGGGAGTGACGAACCGGTTGCTCGTGCAGGGGGGCGTTCGGATGGATTGGGATGAAATTGTGCGCCATGCGGAAGTCGCTCCTCGGCTCGCCGGAACGTATGTGCTCAACGATTCCGCCACGACCAAGCTGTCGGCGGGAATTGGAATTATCTACGACTCCACGCCGATCTTCCTGATTGCGCGCCCCTACGCGGGAACCCGGCAGGATTGTTTCTTCGGCGTTGGAACGGCGATCATTCCGAACTGCAACCCCAGCTTTCCTGCAACGTACGTGAACACCAGTTTTTCTGTGAATACAGGAACGCTTGAAGTGCCACGATCGGTGAATTGGAGCCTCGGCGTCGAGCAAAAGCTTCCTTATGCCCTCTATATGAAGGCAGAATTTCTGCAGAAACGGGGGACGCGGGGATTCGTGTATAACACCGCCGACACGATCGCAGACGGCGCGATTGATTTCAGCCTGCAGAATACGCGCGACGATCACTATGATGCGCTGCAACTTACGCTGCGCCACAATTTCAAAGAGAATTACACCGTGATGGGATCGTACACGCGGTCGAGCACGCGCTCGAACCAAGCGCTCGACTTCAATGTCGATAATCCCATTCTCACCGGACAGCAGCCGGGGCCGTATCCGTGGGATGCGCCCAACCGGTTTCTTTCCTGGGGATATGTGCCGTTCTTCAAGCTGCCGGTCTTGCGTCAGACGGAGCTGGCGTATTCGATGGAAGCACGCAGCGGATTTCCGTACAGCTTATACAACGATCAGGACCAACTCATCAGCAAAGTGGGTGAATATCGTTTTCCCGAATATTTCACCCTCAATCTGCAACTGGAAAAACGCTTTCACTTCCTGGGTTATTATCTTGCGCTGCGAGGCGGATTCGACAACATCACCGGACGCTGCGATCCGTTTGTCGTCAACAACGTGATCGACGCCAATCATCCGAACGCCACGTTCACCGCCTGCATGGGACGGGCGTTCACGTCGCGGATCCGGTTGCTGGAACGCAAGTAGATCGCCGTCGATAGCGGCTCGGTTTGAAATGGAGGCGATCCAAAATGGATCGTCCGGGATGTTTTCGAGTTGCAGCTCCCGAAAATCCACTTCTCCTAATGAGGTCGGCCCCCGATTTTCGTTCTCCTTCGATGGCGGCGGCGATGAGACCAAACCGACTCACCACTGCCGTGAGATATATAATGAATTGCTCAAATCGGCTGCATCAAAAACCCGCGTCCCGTCATCATTTCAAACTGGAGGATATATATGGCCCACGAACTACCCCCTTTGCCGTATCCTTACGACGCATTGGAGCCGACGATCGACAAACAGACCATGACGCTGCATCACGACATGCATCATGGAACGTATGTAAAGAATCTGAACGCCGCCATCGAGAAGCATGCCAACCTTGCGGGCAAGTCCGCGGATGACCTGATTCGCGATCTCAACGCGATTCCCGAAGACATTCGCGCAGCGGTTCGCAACAATGGCGGTGGACACGTCAACCACAGCATGTACTGGAAGATCATGAAGCCGAAGGGCGGAGGCGACCCGACCGGCCCGATTGCCGACGCGATCCACAAAACGTTCGGCAATTTCAAAGATTTCCAGGCCAAGTTCAACGATGCCGGCGCGAAGCAATTCGGCAGCGGATGGGTTTGGCTGGCGGGCAAGCCGAATGGCGAAGTGCAGATCGTCACGACGCCGAATCAGGACAATCCGATCTCGCAGGGACTGTATCCGATTTTCGGCAACGATGTCTGGGAGCACGCGTACTACCTGAAATACAACAACCGTCGTCCCGAGTATTTGGCGGCGTGGTGGAACGTTGTGAACTGGGATGAGATCAACAAGCGCTACGCCGCCTTCAAGTCGGGCAAAGAAGCGCACGAGCCGGCGTTGGCGCATCACTAAGTTCAAGCTGCTCTAAGCGGCAAAAAGGCCCTCACACGAGGGCCTTTTGCTCTTCAACCGGAGTGCGGGCGCGGGCGATTCATGAGAGCCTCAGGTTGAACCGATTACGCCTTGTTCACGCATGTTTTCGCCGCAACGCGTCGCCGTGGCTGAAAGCGTATCTGACGGAACCACTTTTCTGCATTTTCTGTGCACGGACTGTGGAGATTCGGAACGCGACTACGGGAACCACCCGATGTGCAAAAGCGTGCGTCATAAACGACCATGTCGACAGAAGTTTTAAATCACTTCGTCTCGGGCGTTGGTAACCCACTGCTGTACTGGATGCTCCTTCGTTTTCCTCAACTGCACAAAAAATATTGAATTGACCCAAGCAGAGTTCGCTCGTACATTCTGACTCACTCGTGACAAGAAATTCTCGTTGCGGAAAAGCGGCGCAGCGAGTTTTGCAAAGACTCAAAGATAGGGGCGGGGAGAGACGTTCGGGTCGAGCGCGCCATGAAATCAATGGAATGGAAGACGTACCGCACGCGTTTCCTGGTAAAAGCCAAGCAACTCAACTCTAATTTCAGTTTCGTGGACGCGCTCGGGCGGCAGCATTCGGGCCGCAAGGGCGATTATTTGGTCGAGTCCTCTGACGGCGTCATCACCATTACTCCGCGACGCATCTTCGAGGATATTTATGTTCCCATGCTGGCGGACGAGACGGTTCCGCGAGCATCTGTTGAGAGCGTGACGCGCCCACCGAGAAAAATGGCGCAGTCCTACCGCAATCAGCGGAATGCCGGAATGAGCCTTGGGTTGCTTTCTTAGCCAAATTCAGGAGTGAAGCAGGAGATCGCGGCGGTACGGGCATGCTGCTCGTCTGATTCAACCATTTGGCCCTTTGTCGGAATCCGGGGATTGGCAGAATTTGGCGCATGGAGTAGACTGGCTTTTCCTTACTCAAGGAAAAATCCCCATGACGAACACTGTTACCCCTCCGCAGGACTTTGAGAAGAAATGCAAGCAAGCCGAACGAGAGCATGAAGCGAGAAAGTTGGAAATTCTTCTGGAAAGAGTAAAAAAGCAAATCGAGCGTCGCAGCGATGATGGGCGGAAGGCAGATTCAGCGACGCCGCCCTTGATGGCAGTCAAGGACAACACGTCGCGTTTTCTAGCGCGCTCCGTCGTATTTGAAAGGTAGAAGTAGATTTGACCCGCCCGTCACTCCGCCTTTTTTCACTTTTCCAAAGCACGTTTTGATCTAGAATGAGCCAGCGTTTCGCCCGCCTGACCGTGGCGAGCGATGTGCTTTCCCCAGGAGGTAGTAGATGTACCAGCCGCATACCAGCTTCGAGGCCAACCTGCGTTCGCCTCGAGATGTAGAGTCACAGATCCGCGATACTTCTCAAGATTTTGCGATGGCTTTCAACACCGGCAACTTCGACCAGGCAGCCGCGCTGTTTGCCAAAGACGGCGTGCTCATGGCGCCACGTCACGAAACGGCACAGGGGCAAAAGCAGGTGGAGCGATTGCTGCGCCAACTGAGTGATGCCGGATACAGCGATCTTCGCCTGGAAACTTCGCGCGTAGAACATTCGGGTGATATGGCGATGGAAGTCGGACGATTCACAGTGAGCCTGCGGCGGGCGGACGGCAGCACGTTCCCCGAAGCCGGGAACTATGTAAAAGTTTGGCGCCGCTTGGGAGCCTGGCTCATTATTGGAGACTGCTGGACGCGAACCGCGGAAACAGTCGCCAATCGCGCCGCGTAAGAAGCGTTTCAAAGCTCCGACCGCGATTGTCCAGGGATAGGAAGATGGAACGAAGCGACGATCGGCAGCCGGCGAATCGAACGGGCGATGTCGGGCGTGGGGCGGGAGCGAAGCCCGATGCGGGGCAGTTCTGCCCAAATTGCTCCGCGAAATTGCGCGAAAGTCGCTGCAAGTTGAAGTGCCCGCAGTGCGCTTTCTATTTGAGCTGCTCGGGATTTTTGTTAGAAGCTTCGTCAGTCCTCGCTGTTGGTCTCCCCATCCGCATCGCGTCAGAGAAGCATGCAGCTTTGTTCCCGACAACCCCGATGGCGCTTCGCGCAAACCCGGACGAATGCGTTCGGGGACTGCAGGTTCATGCAGGTGCGGATGCTTCGTCCACCGCGCTCGCCCTGGCGAGTGTGCATTGTCGCCTGACACATCCGCGCGCTTCCGTCTACAATAACTGAGCGTTTCCGGAAATGATGCGCAAGGAGAGAATCATGCAACGCAAGGCTAGTGCGGTTTGGAAGGGCGGACTGAAGGACGGCAAAGGCACGCTTTCCGCCCCGGGCGGGGTGCTCAACAACACGCAGTACTCGTTCTCCACCCGATTTGAAAATGCGGCGGGAACCAATCCCGAAGAACTCATTGCGGCGGCTCATGCTGGCTGTTTTTCCATGGCCTTGTCGGCGCAATTGGGAGGAGCGAATCTCACGCCTGAGAGCATCTCCACGACCGTGACACTCTCGCTCGACAAACTGGACTCCGGGTGGACCATCACATCCAGCCACATTGACGTCGTCGGAAAAGTTCCGGGAGCCGATGGCGCGACTTTCCAGAAGCATGCCGAGGCTGCGGAAAAGGGATGTCCGGTATCGAAGGTCTTGAACGCTAAAATCACGATGAACGCAAAATTGGAGCAGTAAGCGGCTGGTGAAAGCAAAGAAGAGCGATCGCCCCTGGTAAACCCGCGCTTCGTTTGAGGTCAGGAGACGCGATTCCCTCGACCGGCTCGGGGAAGGCTGGGAGTGGCCGCCCTTCGACATTCGTGCGACACGGCGAAAATAGATCTCAGTGAGGGGCAGCGGGGCTTCCGGCTTTGGGTTCGGGAGAGGGAGGCCTGATGAAC
>JASHRE010000407.1 GCA_030037515.1 Candidatus Sulfotelmatobacter sp. | reverse complement strand
CAGCATCACGTGTATCGCAAGCGCGAGATCCGCCTGATTTCCACGATCGGATTTCTTGTGGGCGCCGAGATTGAACTGGCACGCCTGGAAGAAGCGAACTCTACTCTTACCGAACAATTGCAGACCCGCAAGCTAGTGGAGCGCGCGAAAGGAATTTTGCAGCGCGATCTGGGCCTCGACGAAGAACAGGCGTATCTGATGCTGCAGCGGCAGAGCCGGCAGAAGCGGCGTCCGATGAAGGAAATCGCCGAGGCGATTATTTTGAGCGACGAAGTGCGGGGAAGTTCGGGAACGTCGGCGTCGTAAACTGCCGTCCTCCAATTCAATGCAGGTGGTGCAGTCCCGGACGCATGCGTCCGGGGTTGCGCGCGAAGCCCGCAATGAAGCCGTTGCACCGGTCGCTTCCCGACCTGTGGGGGAAGAAACCGGTCCGCCCCCGACACACGTCGCTCGCGTATATATTCATCACCATGCGAAGGGACCGGCGCATCTGGGATCGCTGGGCGGGGTAGGGCTCGTGTCCATTTTTGCGGATGCACAGAAGGGCAGCGACATGTGGGGAATGATAGCCAAGATTACGGTTCTTCCCGGCAAGCGCGATGAAATGATCGGAATTCTGAAATCGAGCGCGGCCAATATGCCAGGATGTTTCAGCTATGTCGTAGCCAAGGACGCGACGGGCGCAAACGTCGTGTGGATCACCGAGGTATGGGACAGCCAGGCCAGCCACGATGCGTCGCTGTCTTTGCCCGCGGTGAAAGAGGCGATCCCACGCGGCAAAGCGCTGGTTGCGAGTTTCGAACGGTTCGCGGTAACAACACCGGTGTGGGGCACGGGCTTGCCGAAGGCAGAGCAACGCTAACCAGGTGTCATCCTGAGGTGCGCGTTTCGTGCGCGCCGAAGGACCCAAGCATTTCGCCGCGAGTGCGAGGGCCTTCGGCGCGAAGATTGCTCCTCCGATGACAACGGTAAAAAATCAGCCTGACCTGCGAATAGCAAAAAGGGGCGGAATCTGGTTGGATTCCGCCCTCTGTGTTTCCGCTGGCTTCCGACAAATTACCGTGCTGACGCCGGGCTTCCGTTCGAAGCGATCACGTTCTCCTTCGTTGAGGGGGAGCCGTGAAACGCAAAGTGACGCCGCAATCCGCCAGCGTCATGGCGCTGACGTAGCTTCCCACGGAGACGCGCCGCAAAGTCAGCTTGCTTGTATCTGAAGGCCGGCTCTGCTCGGTGTCGCTGACCAGGAACATGAATCCGGCGTGCGGACTGTCGAGCTTGGTCAGCGTGAGTACGCCGGCCGGGCCTTCATTCTTGAAGGTGAAGACGTACTCGCCCGCGGGCACGATCGCCTTTTCCCAGAGAACGGAGTGGGTGAGCGTGAACTCGCCGCGCGATTCCTGCGCCGACGCCAGCGCCGGGGCGAGGCTGACAGTGGTCAAGGCCAGCAAGCCGGAGTAAATGAATTTGCGAAGTGTACTCATGGTGATCTCCTGTTCTGTCCGCACCTAAGGCGCTGGACAAGTCTAACGAGCACACCTTCGGCGTTCCCAGGTCCCGCAAGACCGGCGGGGCGCGCTGGGGCACCCGATAGGGGCTCAGGCTTTAGTGGAGAACTACGAGGTCGGTTAGATTGGCCGCGCCGCAGACGTAGCTGGCGAGCAATCATCGGCTCCGCGGGACCGGCTGCGTAGTCGGTGGCGAAGTGGCTAGATTTTCGGGCAAAAGTTGGGGAGAGTCCAACGCAAAAAATTGATAGGCCGGATCGGGGATGCGTGTTTTTCGCGACCGCTTCGATGTTACAATGCTGGCGACCTAATCTCGGGAAAGCCACTCCCAGTCGACTCTCCAAGGGCTTTCCGCAAGGAGTTCCTCTATGAAAGTGCAATTCCCCTGCAATCTGTGGGTGTTCTCCGCCCTTGCGTTGGGTATGGTCGCACAAGGCGTAGGGCAGAGCAACGACGGCAAGGTCGCCATCCATGTCACCCCCAAACAGGCATACATGTGGGTAGACGGGCGCGCCCTGAGCGAGGCCAGCAAGCATCACTCCCTGGCTTTGAGCGCGGGTGATCACAAGATCGAATTTGCGAATTACGGATACACGCCGGAAACTCGCAACGTCACGATCGTTGCCGGTAAAACGCAGTCTCTGGATGTAACGCTGCAACCGGTTTCGGGAAATGTTTCCGGCCCCTTCGGCGCGATGACGATTGAGCACGCCGACCGCGATGCGGTTTTGTTGAATGGAAAAACGCCGGGCTACTTTGTTGGCCACGGCGACGAATTCAACAATGACTGGCTCTGGAAGCAAGAACTTGTGGTTCCTCCTGGCACGTATCAAGTCACGGTGCAGAGCGAGGATAAAGACGTCTGGTCCGGTTCGGTGGAAGTGGCCGCGAACAAGCGCGTGGTGATTGATGTTCCGAAGGGTGTTCGCAAAACGGTCGATTGGCCGCGGGGATCGAAGCTCACGTCGATACCGCGCTTCACCGTGGGCACAGCCAGCGCGACCGTTGCCGTCGCCAAGCCGACGGCGCAGCTTTCCACGACCGTTGCGCAAGTGAACTGCGGAGATTCGTCCCAGCTCAAGTGGACCACAACGGACGCGCCCGGCGTCCAGATCAGCAATGTGGGATCGGTCGCGGCCAGTGGCGATCAGAGTGTTCAGCCCAAGCAGAACACCACGTATGAGCTCACGGCCACCGGCCCGGGCGGGACGGCGACATCGACTGCGACGGTGAGCGTCAACAGCGAGATTCAGGCGAATCTGCAGCTAGCACCGGGGGAAGTTCACTATCGCAAGATCGGCGACAAGGTTGTGCAGGATGACAGCTCTGCTCTGAGTTGGTCGGCCTCCAATGCTTCGAACGTTGCCATCGATCAGTTTGGCACTGTCGATGCTAACGGCAATCGTCCACTGCAGATCACTCCGAAACGGACGACTCCCGGCAAGGTCGATGAAACTGTCACCTACACGCTCACTGCGACAAACGGCTGCGGAGGCTCCCAAACGCGCACGGCGGCGCTCCACATTACCGGCACGATCGAGAATCCGGAGCTGGTTTTGTCCCGCAGCGTGTACTTCCCGACTAACCGTCCGCGTAATCTGAAGAGCGATGCAGCCCTGCTGCCCAGCGAGCAGGATGCTCTGAAGACGCTGGCAGAGTCGTTCAAGGCGTATCTCACGGCAGTGCCGGATGCGCAACTGGTGCTGGGAGGCCACGCCGACAAGCGCGGTCCCGCCAGCTACAATCAGGCGCTTTCCGAGAGACGTGCCGAACTCGCCAAGCGTTTTCTTGTGGAACAGGGAATCCCGGAGGCCAATCTCGAAACGAAAGCCTACGGCAAAACAGACAACCTGACCGTCGATCAGGTGAAGCAGTTGCTCGAGCAGAATTCGAACCTGGGCGCGGAGGAGCGGCAGAAGGCTCTGGCAACGATTCAGACCCTGGTTCTGGCGAACAATCGCCGCGTGGATATCTCGCTGAGCAAGACCGGGCAGGAATCGGCGAAGCTGTACCCGTTCAATTCTCCGGATTACGCGGCGCTGGTCAATCGCGGCAAGCCGCTAGAATCGGCTCGGGTGGTGAACGCGAGCCAGAAAGAGAAGATGAAGAACTAGACGGGATTCCTGCCGGCGTCAAACTTACCCCACTCAAGCTGAAGGCAGGCTTGAGCGGGGTGAACCCGGCGGCATAGGACGCTACCTGAAGCGGCATCTTTACCACACGACCGAATTCACCAACCCTGATTCCCTTAGGAAGGCGCAACCCTACTTCGAAGACGCGATCGAGAAGGACCAAAACTTCGCCCTTGCTTGCGCTGGGCTCGCCGGCACTTACGTGCTCCCCTAGCATACGCGGGAGCGCTGTCAATGGGTCAGGCCTATAGGTCTTCCAAGGCGTTTATGACATACTCGGCGAGCTGCGTTGGCATTTTGACTGCGACTGGGACGCCGCCGATCGGAACTTCAACCGTGCCATCGCTCTGGCGCCAGGCCACAGTTGCGCGCACGAACGCAAATCAAAACAGACCTCGGCTCCGCCATATACGATGGCCACGATCTATGCCGACCTGGGCGAATCCGACAAAGCTTTCGATTTTCTGGAAAACTCTTGTGCGCAGAAGTCGTTGGAGATTCTCTCCCTAAAATCTCATCCGCCGCATAGGCGTCGTGGAGTGGAGCCCGGGCAGGTAAACTGCATTAGTCCCGCTCAATATCGGCAGCCTGCGCTTGAGCTGCCATTTTGCTCCTTCCGGCGCTTCCTTTTGCAATTCCCGTACGGTTTGTGAAAAGATGGCGTGTTTTTGGGTGGCGGTGACGGTGGCTGCCCACCGTCACCATCCGTGTCACCAAGAAAGGACTCATTCATGTATCAGAAACGACCGGGAGTTTACATGGCCGATTGGTGGGACGCCGATGGCCGGCGTCACCGCAAGCAGTTTGCATCTTCCCAGGCTGCGCGGGAGCACGAGCATCGCGAGACGGCGCTCGCGCATGCCGAACGGGCCAGCCGCGAATTGCAGCTGGCGGGACGAGGTGGTGGCAGTAAACGTCATCCTGCGGAGACGACAAATGGCACCATCGAACCGGCCAAGGGCAAGCTCGGCGTGATGATCCCCGGCATGGGCGCGGTTGCCACGACCTTCGTCGCCGGCGTCGAGGCCATCCGCAAAGGGCTGGCCAAGCCCATCGGATCGGTGACGCAGATGGGCACCGTGCGGCTCGGCAAGCGCACCGAAGGCCGGTCTCCGAAGATCAAGGAATTCGTGCCTCTGGCCGCACTCGACGATCTGGTCTTCACGGGATGGGACATCTTCGAAGACAACATGTACGAAGCGGCGTCGAACGCGGGCGTGCTCGAACAGCGAATGCTCGATCAGCTCAAGCCGTTGCTGTCGTCGGTCACGCCGCGGCCAGCGGTGTTCGACCACAACTACGTGAAGAAGATCGACGGGCCCAACGTGAAAAAAGGGAAGTCGAAAATGGATCTGGCCGAGCAGTTGCGAGACGACATCCGCGAGTTCAAAAAATCAAGCGGCGCCACGCGCCTGATCACCATGTGGTGTGGATCGACCGAGTCCTATATCGAGCCGACCGAGGCGCATCAGTCGGTGAAGTCGTTTGAGAAGGCGCTGCGCGAAAACGATGAGATGATTGCGCCTTCGATGATGTACGCCTACGCGTCGCTGCTGGAGGGAGTGCCGTTCGCCAATGGCGCGCCGAATCTGACGGTTGATCTGCCGGTCATGCTGGAGCTGTCGCGGAAGAACGAGGCTCCGATCTGCGGCAAGGATTTCAAGACCGGTCAGACGCTGATGAAGACCGTGCTGGCTCCGGCCTTCAAAGCACGGCTGCTCGGACTGAGCGGATGGTATTCGACCAACATTCTGGGCAATCGCGATGGCGAAGTGCTCGATGATCCCGGTTCGTTTAAGACCAAGGAAGAATCGAAGCTGGGTGTGCTGGAGCACATCCTACAGCCAGGTTTGTATCCCGAGCTGTACGGGAATATGTTCCACAAGGTGCGGATTAACTATTATCCGCCGCGCGGGGATAACAAAGAGGGTTGGGACAACATCGATATCTTTGGATGGCTCGGCTATCCCATGCAGATCAAAGTCGATTTCCTTTGTCGGGACTCGATTCTGGCGGCGCCGATCGTACTCGATCTCGTGCTTTTTCTTGATCTTGCCCATCGGTGTTCAGAGCTGCGCGGGTTGGGCATCCAAGAGTGGCTAAGCTTTTACTTCAAATCTCCGATGACTGTGCCGGGGCTGTATCCGGAACATGACCTGTTTATTCAGTTGATGAAGCTGAAGAACACGCTGCGGTACTTGAAGGGCGAAGAGATGATCACCCACTTGGGATTGGAGTATTACGATTGAGATCCTCGACCTGCGTTCAGGATTTCGACCGCCGCTCCCGCTTCGCTCACGTCTGCTTGATGGCTTCAACTTTGAGTCTAGGATGAGCGTGCCGGGACTGTATCCCGAACATGGCCTGTTTATTCCGTCGAGATTAATCTGCCTGGCGCGGGCAATCCCGCCCCTGCAGTGGGACGCAAACTCGTCAATCGTTCACCGCGGAGTCTGCCCGGAGACAATCCTCAACTTATCCGTAGTTGGCAAGAGTTTTCTTTGTTGATTAGCAGCGCTGTACCACTGGCGGAATCTCAACTTCTGTATAGACGATTCGCGGGTTGGCACTATCCTTCTGCTGCCGCCAAGGACAGGGTGGTGTTCCACTACACCGCTACCGCAGCGGTCTTCGAGGACGCGCCCAGAATTGGCCCAGTGGAAAACTCCATTAAGCGCCGGACTTCGTGATTCCCACTCATGACGTTAGGAATGGGTAGTTTTTCGGACCTGAGCTACAATTCCGAGCTTAGAAGCAAATGATCTTTGCTTGCCTTTTTCCCGCGCACCAACGATAAATACTAAGCAAGCTATGATTTGTCGTCGGTGCGCCCTCTCTCTTACTCTTGTGTTGGCGTTGTTACTGGTCGGCCGCGCGCAAACGTCACCGCCTCACGCCCCCGCCAAGAACGATTATTCCCAAGAGGCAGCGGTCATTGAGGAGATGTCGACCAAAGTTGCTTTCGACAACGACGGCAACTCTACCCGTGAGCAGCTCA
>JASHRE010000406.1 GCA_030037515.1 Candidatus Sulfotelmatobacter sp. | reverse complement strand
CTGGGATCCTGTCGGGCATCCTGGCGCGTCTTCAAGGTTATGAAAAGGACCATCGACGTCGTGTTCTGAACGATGCGTTGCTCCATACAACCGCGCGTCGGACCGGCTGTACGGTCCTGACGAGAAACATCTCCGATTTTGACTTTCTTCAGCAACTTGATCCGTCCGGTCGGGTCCTTTTCTACAGAGTCTAGATAGGTTGTTCCTTCCGACACACAATTGTCCCGACGACAGGCTCACCTAATTTCATACTCCGAAACGAAGGAGACTCGCTGTGAATTCTGTTATGCAAGCGGGGAGTAGTCCCCTTCCGTGGCATCGCCAGTTGATGCACCCAGCGGTGAAGTTGAAGAGTATTGTTGCGCTTGGTCACGTGTACACTGGTCGGCCTAACAGGTCGTTACCGCGACGAACTCACAGGTCATTCTCATCATACCCGGACTTCTTATAGAGTTTGTCCCACTTGTCCTTGACATCTGGCACGTAAACCTTCTCTACCCAATCTTGCGGTTTGACCTCTTCCATTGCTACGGAAACCGACTCCTTTCCGTAATGCAAAATATCCATGACGTCCTTGGTGATTGCCTCAGCGAGACGGGTTTTCTGTTGTTCTGACTGCCCAGGCGAGAGCTTCACGATCACGTGAGGTATTTGTTCACTCCTTCGATCACCTAAAATGACAATGTCCAGACTTACTTGTGGTACTGCTTGTCGCTGACGTACTCCACCCAGTCGAGCACCTTGCCGTCTTTGTTTTCCTGAATGGCGCTGTGGGTCATGGCGGTGGTTGGGGTGGCTCCGTGCCAGTGCTTTTCGCCGGGCGAAAACCAGACTACGTCGCCGGGACGGATCTCTTCGATCGGTCCGCCCCAACGCTGGGCCCAACCGCAGCCGGCCATCACGATGAGAGTCTGACCGAGCGGATGCGTATGCCAGGCCGTGCGCGCCCCGGGCTCGAAGGTAACGCTTGCGCCTTGCACCAGTGCCGGATCAGGTGCTTGCAAAAGCGGATCGATCCGGGCCGTGCCAGTAAACCAATCTGACGGTCCCTTAACAGAAGGCTGCGAGCCAACTCGTTTGATTTCCATTCGCGTTTCTCTCTGTTGACGACCCGCACGACTTTTGCCGCGCGCGACACTTAGCGATTGATCAGTTTCTGCATGCTTTCCGGGTAGCGTTCGCCTTGCACCGGGATTCTTGACGCGACGCTGTCGATCTGGCGGAGATCGTCGGGGGTAAGGTCAACGGCAAGCGCTCCGAGATTTTCTTCCAGGCGATTCAGCTTCGTCGTGCCAGGGATGGGAACGATCCAAGGCTTTTGCGCGAGCAGCCAGGCGAGGGCAATCTGAGCTGGAGTGGCCTTCTTCTCCTTCGCAAATCTGCCAAGAACGTCGACCAGGGTTTGATTCACTTTCCGGTTCTCCGGCGTAAAACGAGGAACAATACTGCGGAAGTCACTCTTGCCGAACTTCGTCTCTTCGTTGATTGCACCGGTGAGGAATCCCTTGCCGAGAGGACTGAAGGGGACGAATCCGATGCTGAGTTCTTCGAGCGTCGGCATGATTTCGGCCTCCGGTTCTCGCCACCAGAGCGAGTATTCACTTTGGAGTGCCGTGACCGGCTGCACCTTATGGGCGCGACGAATCGTCTGGACGCCCGCTTCGGAAAGACCGAAATGCCTGACTTTGCCCTGCTGAATGAGATCCTTCACGGTGCCCGCAACGTCCTCGATCGGCACGTTGGGATCGACCCGGTGCTGATAGAAGAGGTCGATAACATCGGTCTTGAGCCACTTGAGGGAGGACTCGGCGACTTTGCGGATGTGCTCTGGCCGGCTGTCTACTCCGACCAGCGGGCGCTCGGCCTTGGGATCGAGCTTGAATCCGAACTTGGTGGCGATCACGACTTGATCGCGGAAGGGAGCGAGGGCCTCGCCGACCAGTTCTTCGTTGGCGAACGGGCCGTAAGCTTCCGCGGTATCGAAGAACGTGACGCCGCGTTCGAAAGCAGCGCGGATGAGTGCGATGCCTTGTTGTTTTTCGACAGGCGGGCCAAAGCCGGAGCTCAATCCCATGCAGCCGAGTCCCATGGCCGAAACTTCCAAGTTGCTATTTCCGAGTTTGCGTTTTTGCATTGTTTTCTCCTTCGAGAGTTCCAACTCACCGAAGCGATGCCATATCGATGACGAAGCGATACTTCACGTCGCTTTTCAATAGTCATTGGTAAGCCTCATTGATTTGCTGAATCGGGATCAGTTCGATATCGGAAGTGATTCCGTGCTCGGCACAAAAAAATCGAGCATCTCCTGAATTTCGCGAATTCCACCAATTCCGGAACCGGCCAATTGACGGCGCTTCATCATCAAACCGAAAATCTCAACGATGGGCGGTTTTGGCGGCGCTCCCACGAGCGTCATGGTGCCGTCGCGCTTGAACAGGTTGAGGTAAACATTCAAGTCGTGTCCAGCAGAAACTGTATCCAGAATGAAGTCAAAGCTGTTGACGTGTTTTTGCATCTCAACATCGTTTTTCGAGATGACGATTTCATCCGCGCCCATCCGCTTCGCGTCGGCCGACTTGCTGGGCGAGGTCGTGAACAATACCGTGGGCGCGCCGAAGGCGTGTGCAAATTTCAGGCCCATGTGACCCAGACCCCCCAGGCCAACGATTCCCACTTTCTGTCCCCTCTGAACGTTCCAGTGCCGCATCGGGGAATACGTGGTAATTCCCGCGCATAGCAGCGGCGCCGTGGCAGCGAGATCCACCTGCGGTGAGACACGCAGCACGAACGACTCATCGACCACAACGCTCTGTGAGTGGCCACCATAGGTGACGCCACCCAAGATCTTGTCCTCGCTGTTATAGGTAAGTGTGAAGCCGTTGTCGCAGTACTGCTCGAGTCCTTCGCGACAGTTCGGGCACACGCCGCACGAGTTCACCAGGCCGCCGACGGCGGCAAAGTCACCCTCTTTGAATTTCTTGACGGCTTTGCCGATTCGGGTGATGCGGCCAACTATTTCGTGTCCCGGCACGCACGGGTAAACCGTTGGCATAAACGCGTGCCACTCGTCGCGCACGGCATGCAGGTCGGAATGACGAACGCCACAATACAGGATTTCGATTTCGACATCCTGGGGTCGCGGGGCTCGACGCTAAATCGATGCTGGCGGTCCATCCTCCGATGCAGGCCTCATTCCCCGATTCGAGAAACAATATAAATGCGAGCAAGAGGACCCCCTCGTATTTCGTCACTCCGACAACTTCGCGCAGCGAGAATGCCTGGCTCATTTTCGCCGGCGGAAATGAGAGCAGTGCATAAGCGAAAGCGCATACCGCTGCGAGAGCAGCACAAAAAAGAAACAGCTGCGGAATCGTGAAATGCCCTTCAAGGCTGGCGGCCAGCAAGGGAACGCAAAGCGCGCCGATACCGAAGAAGATGCCCAGCAGGTTCAGCATTGGTCCACGCTTCTCACCATAAAGGTCGGACACGAGCGCGTTCGTGCAAGTGTTCAATCCACCGCCGCCAAAACCGAGCAAAACGGCTGCCATAGCCGCGGCTGCGAAAGAGTGCGCGAGCGCAAACCATAGCATCGCCGCCGAAACGAGCGCAGACGAGACACACAAGTTTGCCTTGTTGCCCACATAATCGATGAGCGGCCCGACGGCGAACGAAAAAATAAAAATGCCGAAATAGAGAAGCAGGAACAGATTTCCCTGCTGAGAGAGATCGACTTGCAAGCGCGCTCGCATTTCCGGCAAACCGAAGACCGTTCCCAGAATTGCCAGGACAATGCCGAAGACGAGGATTCCAGCGCAGGCGCTGAGGAAAAGTGATCGTGGCCGCAGAGTCGACTCCTGCCTACCGTTTGAGCGAGCGTTCGTACTGTTCGTAAACGCGATTATTGTTATCCGGCGGGATTCCCGCAACATTGGGCGAAACGAAAACCGGCGGATTGTTCCGTTTTTCGGCAAGATCGGAAGCGACCTGCGCGATGATCGCCATCGCGATCGTCACGGTTGAAACGGTCGATCCGGCTGCCACCGGCGCTTTCCACCCTTTCACGCTGACAAGCGCGTCTTCCGCAGGAATGCAATTGTCAATCACATAATCGGCCACATCCGGTAGCTTTTTTCCCGAGGAATGCGTCGCTTGACGTTTGCGGTAATTGTCGAGAGATGTCACTGCCACGGTGGTCAGGCCGCGTTTCTTGGCTTCCAGCAAAACTTCAATTCCCGCAGCGTTGAGACCGCCATGGGAAAAGACCAGCATGATATCGCCGCTGCGAATCGGCTCGTTTTCAAAAAGAACGGCGGCAGCATAGCCCTCACGGCGCTCCAGCCATAAAAGGCCTTTTGCGCCTCCGGAGCCAATCGCATTCGTCCACATCAGGCGCATATCCATCAACGGCCGAAATCCGGGAAACGCACCATAACGAGGAAACATATCTTGTACGGGAAGAATGGAATGACCGCTGCCAAACAAATGCACCAGACCGCCTCGTGCGATGCAGTCGGCCATCACAGCCGATACCTTTTCGATGTTTGTGGTTTGTGTCTTCCAAATACGATCGAGAGCTTCCCTAATGCGTTCGCGATATTGGACCGCGCTCAAAATATTCCTCCAGGGTACGAACTAATTTCGGACATTACTCCGGATTCGGGATTCATTTCCCGGAGCGCCGACTTTTACGTCGAGAAAATCACGAACCGCGTATGCTGAAAACCCAGATTTGACCGGCGGCCAAATGCTTGTGAAAAACCGTCTGGCCGGCGTTGCTCTCGTAATTGACCGGCTGATCATGTTGCCACTCGCGCGCATCGCGTATGGTCCAGGGTAATCGAATTGCCGCCGTAACATTCGCGATGGTGCTCGAATGATTGAACACAAGAATTATTTGTTCGTCAGCTCCGACAAGCCGACGCACTTCCACCTCTGACGCTCCCGGACTGGAGATCTCCAATTGCGGCGATACTCCCGCGGCCTGCGCCAACGAAAGAAAGAAACGTTTGCTATTCGCATCATGCTCACGGTAGTACGCCAGCGCCGGGAAGGATCCAATGAGAACGGTGTTCCCCTTGCCTTTGTGGTTTTTGACGATTGCCGCGCTTCCGTCGGCGAAACGGCCAAGGATCATGCCCCCGTTTAGAGGTTCAAGTTCTTCTTCGAATGAGTCGCCCGCGATGGCAGTGTGAGATGGCAAACCCGGAAGCGCGGTGGAGGCTTCCGTCTGCATCTGGATTTTATCTGTGGGCCTAATGACCGACTCCCGCGCTCCAAAAACCTCAGCCAGACCCGCCCCAGGAATTACATCGCTCGCAAAGCCGCGAGCATCGTTCCAGGCCAGACGCGCTTCCGCCACGGCTGTTCCACCGTCATCTACGTAGCGCTTCACACCGTCAGCGACATCGCGAGACAACATCACCGGGAAGGGCAAAAAAAGAATTTTGTATTGTGCCAAGCGATTCTCGATCACATCTTCCGGATGGACGAAATCGACGGGAATATTTTGCTCATAAAAAGCGTTGTAGAGACCGATCAACGAATCCCGTTCCGCATTTCCAAGTTTCGACAGCGAGGGCTGCGAACCTCCAACCATATACGAAAGCCGGTTATACAGGATAGCGACCTCCGCCGGCGCCGGAGTCGCATTTAAAACTTCCGCTCCGTGACGAGCGATGGCACTCGCGACTCGACCGGCTGCCTGCGCCCGCTCCGTAATCGTGCCGTCGAGATTGATCAGGCCATAGCCGTTCGACTCGAATCCTGAACTCATCGGATACCAGGCGTACACGGCAATCTCTCGGGCCCCGTGGGCGACGACTTGCCATATCCAGTATTGTTCGTCCTGCGCGTTGACGGGATTGGCGATGCGCATACCTGTGGCGCCTTGTCCCGCTTGCAATTCGCCGATCCAGAAGCCTTTGCCGAAACTATGGCCGGCCGAGCGCGTGAAATCAAGACCGGCGGCTAGCATGAGATCGCTCCACGGTTTGGTCGACTCAGAGTGTTTGGGATATAGAGATGTACCAAAATAATCGGCGTTCGATGACATCTTCCAATCATCAGGCTCGCCGTAGCCATCTGTGGGAGAAGTGAACAGCCCAGGTGCAGCGGCATGGCTGGTGATCGGATGCGTCGTATCCATGCTGCGAATCGCATCCACGCGAGTCTTTAAATCTTCTGCAAGTTTGTCTTCGATGAACGCGCGCCAGTCCAGATAGTCTGTATACGAAAGAATCGTGGGAAAGCGCGGCGGCTGTACTTGATCCCAACGTTCGAAACTTCGATACCAGGCCGCGTTCAACGCGTCCAGTGTGTGATATTTTGTCCGCAGCCATTCACGAAAACGAGCCTGCGTGTACGCGCAAAAGCAGAATTCAGGGTTCTCCAGGTAGGGGAACTCCGCCCAGTTGATCACGTGCGGCTCGCTCCACACATCCCAGCCATAGAGCGCCGAACTCTTGTTTGCTTCGGCAGAAAGAGCCGCGAGAAATTTCACAACCTCTGAACGCACGCCGTTGTGATCGATGCAATATCCGGGCGCGGCTTGCGAGTCGATCACCGCGCCGCTGCGATCCACGTATCGTGCGTCAGGATAATGCTGCCCTACCCAATCCGGAGCAGAATCGAGATAGATCTGCACGATTACGCGCAGACCGTGGTCCTGAGCCAAGCGCAGGAGCAAATCGAGATTGGCAAAGTTGTACTGTCCAGGACGAGGTTCGGCAGTTGCCCAGTCCACCCATGTCTTGACTGTATTGAAGCCGACTGCCTTGATCTGATCCAGATCTTTGCCCCAGTGTTCGGCGCTGCTGTCGTTGATCGGTTCCAGCATGGGAGCGCGAACTTTCCCACCTCCATACCAGACGGCTACCGGGAAGAAGGATTCCTTCGTTTTCGTTGGGCGTGCATTCCGAGCAGGGCGTGATACGCCGGTCTGCACGGCTAGCGCAGCCAATAAAACTGCAGTCAAAATTCGGGAATATTCCATTATTTGACCTAAAGGTTCAATCCAGACTGGCATATGCAAGACGAGGATAGCCGAGGAGAGTGCGACACTACACATACCCTTCCTCGACATATCCGATGTTAGAAAGTAAAGCGAGCGGCAAACTGGAACTGTCGCGGCGTGTTCAGATCGCCTGTAATCTGGCCAAAGCTATCCATGACGCTCGTATTGGTAGCGCTGGCAGTGGGATTCCAGAAGACGTTGGGATAGCCAAACTGAACGTAGTTGGTCAGGTTGTAAGCGAATACCTGGAGTTGCAGGCTCTTGTTCTCGGCGATGCGAATATTTTTGGCCAGCGAAAGGTCCCAGTCCCGGCCGCCGTCGGTGCGCACGCTCGACAGAAAAGCCGGCGCGGTTCCAGGGACAAATGGGTTATACATGCCGCCATTTTCCGTTCCGGGCTGGGCAAAGCAAGTCCAGTTGAACCACTGAGTGACAGTGTGCGCCGCCCCACTTGCAGGATTGCACGTAAGATCGACGCGCTGGTTGAAGTAGGGATCGCCTGTGCCTGACGGAGAGGCTATGGGAACCCCGCTATTCAAAAACAGAACGCTATTCAGCGTCCACCCCCCCAGCACTTTGTTGCCCCAGCCATTCAGGTTCAGCGCCCGGTCATGGCCCACGGGCAGATCATAAGAAACCTGCCAGGAGAATGCATAGCTCAAATCCTGCGGACTGATGGAGTAGTCCAGATTCAGGTCCCGCCAATCCTGCGGAGCCTCGGCGCCGTGGGACCCGATGAAGCCCAGCGGCGGCGCGAAATCGTTGCTCATGAGCTTGCTCCACGTGAAAGCCGCGAGGGTTGTGAAGTGATGCGTGAGTCGCTTTTGAACCTTCAATTGCAGCGAGTTGTAGTTGGAGTGACCGGCCGGATCGGCATAGACGCCAACGCCCTCGGCGAACCCTCCATTATTGAACTGCGGGTACGGTTCCAACGATAGAAAATACGGGACTGTGGCCGCTCCGTAGTATGGGGAAGTCGTAGGCCAGATGTTTGCCCACTTATTTGAAATCTCCGTAGAGATCAGGTTCGTGCTGCCCTGATATTGCTGGATGGTGCTGATAGGGAATACGTTCAGGTCAGCGCCAAACGCCAGCGGCAGATAAAGCCCGTGACTGCCAACATAAGCTGCCGAAATAATGTAATCTCCGGGAAGCTGATACTCCAAGCCAAAGTTGTAGTCGTACGTAACTGGCGTTCGCTGAGAGTGCAGCTCGGTATCGAGCCCGACACCGATGTTCGTGGCGGGACCAAGAGAACTTCCCGTCGGCTGGACTACGCCACCAGGAAAAGGGTTGCTCAACGAGTTGACCATCACCGTGTTGCCAGTGCCCGTGTTTGCGATCGTAACCGGGTCGTTGTTGTACGCGGTGGCGTTCCACGTGGTCGCGGCAAAGAAACCGTCGCTGTTCAACGCTGAATTTGCCACCATTTGTGAGCTTGGCCCGTAAAACATTCCGAAGCCCCCGCGCACCACGAATGGTTTGATCGGCTGGTAAGCAAATCCGACACGCGGTCCAAAATCGTGCATGTTGGTGGTAAACGGGCTGCGGCCGTGGCCGTTGACTCCGGGAAACTGCTCGCCACCAACCAGAGGCACGCCGGCCACCGTGTAGGAAATACTGGGATCAAAATATTCCAGCCGGTTTTCGCTGTCGGTACGCCCGCCAAAGATATCCCAGCGCAAACCCAGGTTGAGCGTCAGGTTCCGCAAAATACGGTAGTCGTCCTGCACGAAGGCAGCATAGTAGGGGTTAGCCTCCTTGCCGAAAATGTCCTTCGTAAAGTTATCGTACTCACAACCCGGACACGAGCCCATCCCCAACAGGAAAGAAGCGAAATCGTCGCCGTTTCCTGCGAACGTCGTCGAGCTTGTGGCAGTATTGTCAAATTCATACACGCCGCTGGGTGCAATGGGCTGACCCTCGTTCATAAACTGCTTCTG
Source organism: Candidatus Sulfotelmatobacter sp. (assembly GCA_030037515.1). Taxonomy (GTDB): domain Bacteria; phylum Acidobacteriota; class Terriglobia; order Terriglobales; family Acidobacteriaceae; genus Sulfotelmatobacter. The sequence goes on along the minus strand of JASHRE010000406.1, from coordinate 6,570 downwards.
AAACTCAAAACCCGCACTCAGGTTGTGTTTGCCTTTTGTCGTAGTTAGTGATGCCGTCGCGTCGTGCACCATGCTGGCGAAGAGGAACGTCGTGTACCAATTGGAGCCGAGATTCGTGGTGTAGTCTTCGAAGTCAATAAGGGGAATGTCCTTATAGACCTGCTGCGATACCAGGGAAGCCGGAAAACCCAGCGACGTTATATCGAAACCTATCTGCCGCGGGTCTCCCGTCTGATCCTCGTAATGACGCGTGAAGGAGTAGCGCAACTGCAAAACGGCTTTGGGGCTCAGTGTGAGGTCGTCAGCCAGCAAAATATTCCGGCCGTTGGTGATGTTCTGATAATAGTTGGGATCATAAATGTTGCTCGCACCATAAAGATCGACGTTACCGAATTTGTTGCGGTCGAAGGAAAACCGTCCGAAGATGTGCTGCTTATCGCTTAAGTTGTAGTCCATCCGGATGTCGAATTTCTGCGCATTGTTTGGCTGAAGACCAGAGGCGAAGTAATTGTTCAGATGATATGGCCCTCCGCTTGAAGTGTTGGGAATTGGAAACTGCTGCGCATACTTCAGGGCAATCGGGTTCAGGTCGCCCGACGGGATGATGTTACCCGCGAACGCCTGGCGTGTGCCGTCAGGATTATCGGGAACCATAGGATTGTAAATCGTGAGGCCGTTAGCGAGATCGGCGGAGAAATCGCCCGTGCGTTCGGCCATCGTGGGCACGGTGTAATACGCAGTCTGCAAAAGTCCCTGTTGCGTCGCCTCGTAATCGCCGAAGAAGAACAGCTTGTTCTTCACGATCGGGCCACCAAACGAACCACCTTCCTGATAGCGATGGAAGTTGGGAGCGGTGTTGGACTGAGGTGGGCTGGCCGAGAGTTGGCCCTGCTTTACGAAATAGTCGTTCGAACCTAGCCAGTCAGGCCGGAAATACCCAAAAGCATCGCCATGGAACTGGTTCCCTCCAGCCTTTGTCACCAGGCTGATGACTCCCGATCCGCCGCTTTGATAAGTGGCCGGAACGTTTTGCGTTTCGACGCGATATTCCTGGATTGCGTCGAGTGGCACCTGCCATGCGGGAATCTGGGCGCCAAGATTATTCTCCGCAACCTGAATTGGGCTGCCATCCAGAGAATAGTATGTGCTTCCCTGGTTCGCGCCATTAATGGTATAAGCCGAAACGTCAGCTCCGGGACGGTCATTAAAAATGCCAGCGGTATCCGCTGCATTGGGCGTCCCGTTAGTGGCACCGACCCCGGCGCTCAGCTGAACCAGTTCATACTCATCGCGGGTCAGCAGCGGTACCCGTTCCATGGTCTCCGCCGTGATGAGTTGCCCGACCGTAGAGTTCGTTGCTTCCACCAAGGATGCGCTTCCGGTCACAGTCACCACCTCGGCGACGGTTCCGGTCTTCAAAGTAATATTTACCACTGTAGCCTGATCGACCGTCACCAATACATTCTTGTGTCGCGAGGTGGCAAAGCCTCCGGAGATGATTGTCAGGTCGTAAGTCGCCGGGGGAAGCGACACAAACGAATAGAGTCCCGCTCCGGTCGTCACCGTCTGAAATACGGCGGCTGTCGAAACATCCTGCGCTTCGACCTTCGCCCCCTGAACGACCGCACCGGAAGCGTCGGTCACGATCCCGCTGATGCCACCGCGTCCAGCCTGAGAGAACACCGGCAATGTCATGGAAAACATCAAGAACAGGAAAAGAAGTGGCTTTCTGAATCTTTTCGCACTCAGAGCACGCGTTCGCTTTCGAGTAAGAAGAAGATTGCGATTGTCGCAACAGAACGGCTGGCTTCTGAGTTGACCCTTATCGTGAAACATAAGATCCTCCCCGGTCTGTTAACTTCAGAGCACGCGTACATTGGTCAGAACGCCGCCGGTCTCTGAGAGCTGTGTAGGAATCATTTTGTTAACAGCTCCTGATTGAGACGCGTCAATCGGTGCGTGATTTTGTAGCGGTCCGCCCGATACGTGGACTTCACATATTCGACGGCTTGCCCACTCTGCACCCGCGAAACGCGAGTAAAAACGAAAACCGGACTGCCTCGGGGTATTTGCAACATGCGTGCGTCCTGGGCGCTCACTAGAGCGGCTTCCACCACTTCGTCGGCAACAGTCATTCGAACACCGTAACGCTCCGACAAAGTTCGATAGAGCGAAGCCGCTGGATCGAAGGTCTTCAGCAAATCGGGACACAAATGTTGAGGAATATAGCTGCATTCGATACCCATTGGGGACTTGTCAGCCATCCGAATGCGTTGCAGCTTGAATAAGGTGTCGCCCTTCTGGATGTGCAAAGCTGCGGCGATCTCCTCCCCCGCCTGCACCGTTTCGAATGAAAGCACTTTGGAACTCGCGCGCAACCCCCGTGCTGCCATTTCTTCGGTAAAGGAAAGAACTTGACGAATGTTCTTTTCCAGCTTGTTGGCGGAAACGAAGGTGCCTCTGCCGCGCTCGGTGTAAGTGACGCCAATATCGCGCAGTGATTTCAGTGCCTGCCGTGCCGTCATTCGACTGACGCCGAGGCGCTCGGCGATCTCCTGCTCGGAAGGCACCGCATCGCCGGCTTTGAGTGTTCCTGAGCGGATCTGATCCAACAGGCCCTGCTGAATCTGGTAATAGAGCGGCAGCACGCTGGTACGGTCAAGTAGGGAAAGAGTCATGGCTAAAACACACGTCTAGTTGTATAGACAGCTAGTACAACTAGTCGCATAGACTCCCGTTTGTCAAGAACTTTTTAACCGGGCATCAGTTGGTACCCCTGCCCGGAATGCACAAGGCTAGAGACGGCCTCGACGTTGATGACTGGCTTCGTGCAGAGGCCGAGCTGACTGGGAAGGCGGTGGGAACAGCTGCCTAACGTTCGGAGGCTAAACTAGGAACAAGCCACAGGTTTTCGGGAGTTGTCACCGCTTTTACCGTTCCGCAACCGCAGATGCTGACGGGCTGAATTCCTTAGGGCAGTGGAAGGCATCGCAGCTTGACGGCTCGATCTCGAGTCTGTAGAGCAACGAGGGAAAAACACCTGCCTGTACTCGTGTAAATCGTATTGCAGCAGTATTGCGGTTTATTGTTGCGATCATCGGTTGCTCTTCGTGTGCTCACGTGACAACGTCCTGCCTGATACGAGCGGGGTGCGATTCAACTCGCTACTAGTATCAAGTAGAAAAGGAGCTCTGGTCTGCAGAATAGCGAAGCCCTCGGATTTCCAGCGACCGAAGGGAAACCAAATCAGCAATGCGGTATGCAAGGTCATCTGCGGCTCGCCTCACTTCGGCAGAATCCTCGCTGCCCACTTCAAATGTCTTTGCCTCAATTGAATAGATATGAATCCGCGCGGGAAGCCTCCCCAGCACTCGAGCTAGTGCGATTCCTTCTGGTACTCCGAGTGCGTGGGAGGTGGACGAGTTGCGTTGGAATTCGGCCATGCCATTGCGCCACTCATGAATCGTCCCTGCAGGCGCACCGCTGATCACTGCATCAACGACCAAGACTTCTTGGGCTCCGTTCATCGCTTCCAGCAGATCGGTGGCCCCTCCCGTGGATGTGGCAACTTCAACGCCAACTTGACCCAATCGCTCAGCGACTATCAGTCCGGCGCCATCATCACCACGATATCGGGTTCCGCAGCAGATGATGCGCATGGCTCAGCGTTCCTTATTTGGCGTGAGCGTGAGGAAGTGTGTTGCACAAGAGATGCACGGGTCGTAATTGCGAATGGCCTGTTCGCACTTCCAGGTTGCTTCCTGCTGCGGCCAACCCACTAGGTGCGACGCATACTCGCGCAGATCGTCTTCGATTCTTTTCTGGTTCTGGGAAGTGGGAGGAACGATCTTCGCGGACAGGATGAGTCCTCGGTCATCAAATGCGTAGCGATGATAAAGAATTCCACGGGGCGCTTCCGTGATGGCTTGGCCAATGCCCGCCCGGGTTGGTATGTCGCAGATGGGGGCCGACGGAAGCTCGTACTCTCGAAGAATTCGTAATGCTTCCGCACAGGCGAACACCAGTTCGACCGCGCGCACCACGATTCCACGAAAGGGATTAAGTACTGGAGGCGTCAACTGTACGCCCTTCGCCGACTCTTGAGCAGCAGGCGGTAAACGGTCAAAGTTCAAATTGAATCGAGCCAGAGGGCCCACGAGGTACGATCCGCGTCCACGAACGATCGAGTGCAGCGCGTTCGAATGCTTCACGTGCAACTCGGTGAAATGGTCTTCATATTCTGCGACATCGATGTTAAGACCGCGATTCGAAACCAATCTCCCTTCGTTCAGCGGATATTCATCCGGGTGACGCAATGCCACAAATTCGTAATCCTGCTCGAACTTCGGAAAATCCAGCTTGGATGTCCACTCGACCGCCTCCAGCGACGCCTGCAGCGCCCATTCGAGGTCCGCCGTGAGTTTCTCCAGATCGCATTTCGAGGGCACTTTGTAGAACCCTCCCACCGTTGCCGAGATCGGATGAATCTCGCGCCCACCAATCAAACTCACGATGCCGTTGCCGATCTTCTTCAGGCGCAATGCTTTCTCCACCAGTTCGCGGTGGTCGGCGGCCATCGCGATCACGTCCGGATATCCTAGAAAATCCGGAGCGTGCAGCATAAAGACATGCAGAGCATGACTCTCGACCCACTCCCCACAATAGAAGAGGCGGCGCAGCAAACGGATCGCAGGCTCGACATGAATGTCCAACGCCCGCTCAATCGCATGAATGGCGCTCATCTGGTAGGCGATCGGACAGATTCCGCAAATGCGAGAAGTAATATCGGGCGCTTCTGAGTAATGCCGCCCGCGCAGGAAGGCCTCGAAGAAGCGGGGGGGTTCGTAGATCTTCAGTCTCACGTCGGAAACCCGATCCCCCGACATCTTTATATACAGCGACCCTTCGCCTTCCACGCGCGCGAGCGTGTCGACCCGAATTGTCCTCCCAGTCATCGCTTTTCACACTCCTCGCTGGCTTTTCGGAACTGCCATGCCCACGCGTTGAATCCCCGAAACGCACGTACGGCTCGATCCGAAGGAAGTCCTAGATAATGAAAGTGATTGGCCAGAGACGCGCTGTTCGCGCTCTCCATCGGGCCAAAGCACCCGTAGCATCCACGGTTGTAGCTCGGACAGAGTGCGCCACAGCCGGCCTGCGTTACCGGCCCCATGCAGACTGCATCTTGCGTGACAGCGATACAGACGTTCCCCTTGCGCTTGCATTCAATACACACACTGTACGTAGGAATGTTCGGCTTTCTCCCTACCAGACTTGCGGCGATCAATTCGATGAGCTGCAACTTGTTGATGGGACAACCACGCAGTTCAAAATCGACTGGTACATGTTCCGCAATTGGGGTCGAGAGTTTCAGTGTGCTGATGAACTGTGGAGTCGCATACACAACGCGAATGAACTCATCCACATCTTTCCAGTTGCGGAGCGCCTGGATGCCACCTGCAGTTGCGCAGGCACCGATCGTAATCAGTGTCTTGCATTGCCGGCGCACCTCCTGAATGCGCTGTGCATCCGTGTGCGTCGTGATTGAGCCTTCGACCAGTCCGATGTCATAGGGTCCCTTCAGCATGGTCCGAGAAGCTTCGGGGAAATAGGCAATCTGCACGGATCCAGCTACCGTCAGCAATTCGTCCTCGGCATCGAGCAAGGAGAGTTGGCAGCCGTCGCACGAGGCGAACTTGAACACCGCGATTCTTGCCTTGGGCCGGGATTCCGATTTGGTCTTAGAGCTCATATTTGTCCAATAGAGGACGGATGTGTTCGTAGCAGAACACCGGACCGTCTTTGCAGATGAAATGGGGCCCGTATTGGCAGTGCCCACAGAAACCGACGCCGCACTTCATGTTGCGTTCCATAGAGACGTAAATGTCTTCCCGCCTCATGCCTTGCGTCTCAAGATCGCGGGTGACGAATCTCATCATGATTTCTGGGCCGCAGATCATCGCGACCGACTGAGAAGGCTGCAGCCGGGCGTACTTGAACAAGGTCGTGACCACGCCTACGTGGCCGTGCCAATTCAGTCCTCCATAATCGACGGTGGTCAGGAATTGCGTATCGCGCTGGCGAGCCCATGATTTGAGTTCGCGGCGGTACAAAACCTCACGGGGACTGCGGGCCCCATATATCACAACCAGTCGTCCATAAAGCTCTCGATTCTGTAGAACTTGATAGATCACCGGCCGCAGCGGCGCTAACCCAATCCCTCCGGCAATTATTAGGACATCTTTGCCGCGAGCGCGATCCAAAGGCCATCCCCGACCAAAGGGACCCCGTATCCCGACCTCCGTTCCTGGTTTGCGGCTGACCAACGCGTGTGTGGCTTTGCCGACAGAGCGCACGGTGTAAACCAGATTTTTCTGCTGAGATGGATCGCCGCTGATCGAGATCGGCAACTCGCCCACTCCGAACACAGAAACCATACTGAACTGCCCGGGGAGAAAGGCAGCTCCATTGGGGTGCCCGTGTGGGTCGAGAACGAGCGAGAACGTATCCGGCGTTTCCTTTTCCACCCGCTTGACGACGTACGACTGCGGCAGCATCGGATCGGCGGCA
>JASHRE010000039.1 GCA_030037515.1 Candidatus Sulfotelmatobacter sp. | reverse complement strand
AGCGGCACAGCTCAAGCCGCGCGCTTCCACGGACCTCTGGAGCCGATGACCAGGATTGAACTGGTGACCTCTCCCTTACCAAGGGAGTGCTCTACCAACTGAGCTACATCGGCCCTGCTACTCCCAACCACTTCCAAACTCCGGAGCCGATGACCAGATCGACAAAGTTGAACCGGTAACGGCTCTAGTATCTGTCGCAGCAACGCTTGGCCGCTGCGACGCTTAGCAAGCGGCGCTCTATCCACCAGCATCGGCTCGAACCAGCCCGTCAGATATCAGCCTTGGGCTCCCAGCTAAATCTATTCCGGATCGTTCTTGTCCGGATGCAGCACTTCTTTCCGCCGCAACACCGACTTCACCGCGAACAATGCCAGTATTAGTAACGTTGCTGCCCGAATCCTTGTGTCGGTGATCGTCAGGACCGTCAGCACTCCGAGCCCGACATAGACGATCAACGCCGCGATCAGACGATTTTCCGCAAGCAATCGATTCACAACCGAACTGCTCTTTCGCCCCTCCGGGGCTCTTTGTCGTGCCGTTTCTGGTCCACGGCTTTCGCCGGGGGGCTCTATTCTTCCGCCACTTCGCGGTTCAGAACGGCTCAACTCTGGTGCACAGGGGAGGATTCGAACCTCCGTACCTCGCTAGGAGGAACAGATTTACAGTCTGTCGGCTTTAACCACTCACCCACCTGTGCAGAAACTCTTTTGGGCGAGGCGGCTGACCTCCGGGGCGTTCCTTTGCACGACCCGCACCCGTGCTACCGCCAAAGCGCTCGCGGGAAAAACCCGCAGACCACGTCAAAACATTTTTCGCAACACAGGGAAACCAAGGCTCGCGGCATTCGCTGTCAATACGGCGCCGCGAAATACCACTACCCGCCGGAAAAGCTCCGAATGGAGTGCGTTGGAAAAACCTGTCGCGCTGCTACCCGAGTTGCCGCCTGCCGGGAATTCGTTTTCTGGAGCTGGCGAAGGGATTCGAACCCCCGACCCTCTGATTACAAATCAGATGCTCTACCGACTGAGCTACGCCAGCAGTCTGGGGAGGATGCGCCTTCGCGCAAACCACTCCCTCTGATCCCTTCCACACGTCCGGGACAATTAGCTAAGGTATCATAGTGGCAAGTTGGGGCGCAACCACCGCGCCAACGACTCCTCGTTCCGAGGGCCTCCTGCGGTGCTATCATCTTCCTACCGCATTTCATGCGACTCAAACGAACTCTCCCCCTCGTTGCGGCTGTGCTTGTTATTGCCGCAGCAGTGGGCATGGCTGTTCAGCTGCGCAAGCACGCCCCTCCTGAGGCGGCGCGCTTGCTTCCCGCGGCCGACGCTTTTGTCTACGCCGATTTCAGTTGGCTTCATAAAATCACATCCGCCCCGTTGCCTGCGGTTTCGCGCGATCCGGAATATGAGCAGTTCGTGCAACAGACCGGCTTTGAATTCGAGCGCGACTTGGAGTCGGTCGCCGTCGCGGTGCACTACCCGTCGGACTGGCCTGGCGGAGGAACGGCGCCGTCGGCGCCCGAGCCGCGTTTTTCCGAGGTATTTGTCGGCAGGTTTAACGGCGAGCGGTTGTCGGCCTATCTGAGGCACACTGCCGGTTCCGTCGAGAATTACAACTCCGTCGACATTTATACGATTCCGCTGGAGGGCCGGACGTTTCGCGTGGCCATTCTCAGCGTCGATTCTGTTGCCGCTTCCAACGATGACGATCCAGGCGCGATCCGGGGCATCGTCGACCGCTCGCGCCGACTGGCTTCGCCGTTCGGCGGGCCGGCATTGCTCCGCCGCTACTACAAGCACGTTGCCTGGGCCAGCCCCGTGTGGGTGGTGGCCAGGATCGAGCCGTCGGCGCCCGAGTTCGAAGGATGGTCCGCGATCTTCACCCAGCCGGCCGACCTCGTCATTTCCGCGAGCTATAATCCGCTGCACCTGTCGCTTCACGCCGGGGCGCTGCATCTGCGCGCCGAAGCTTGGGCCGCAACTGACGCTGTTGCTCGGGATATCACCGACCGAACCAGCGCCTTTCTGGCAAACTTTCATACCGCGGAGCTGTCGGTCGGATCACCCGGTTCCGACGCGGATGTGAAAACCGCCTTCGACAGCCTTCAGGTTCGGCAGGAAAGTACGCGGGCTGTGTTGTCGGCGACGTTGCCGACCGGTCTCTTCCGGAAATTGTTGGAATCGCCGTCACGGAACGGAGAGCCGGGAGCGTCGCCGGTTTCCACTGAGCGCGTCAACTCGCGCTGACAGGAGTTCTGCAACTTCGGGACGGTTTGTGCGTCTGAATAGAGTCGGCCGGGTTCTACCCCAACTGCGGATACAATACAAGCCAATGTCAAGCCTCCCACTCCCGATCGCCGCGTTCTTCGCCGGGCTCATTTCTTTTCTATCGCCATGCGTTCTGCCGCTCGTTCCCGGATATGTGTCACTGATCTCCGGCGCGGGCGTTGAAGAATTGAAATCTCCGCAGGCGCAACTCATGCGGCGAGTGATGGTGAACTCCATTGGTTTCATTCTCGGCTTCAGCATCGTCTTTATTATTCTGGGCGCGATCTCGACCGGCATTGGCCAGCTCGCGGCCCAATACAAGCACACGCTTTCGATCGTGGCTGGAGTGGTCATTATTATTTTCGGACTGCATTTGACCGGCATTTTCCAGATCAAATGGCTCTTGCAGGATGCCCGCTTGCACAACATCAAAGGCAGCAGCACGCCGATCGGCGCGTTCGTGATCGGATTCGCGTTTGCCTTCGGATGGACCCCGTGCCTGGGACCGATTCTGACCGCGATCCTCACGCTGGCGAGCGAACAAGATACACTAGTGAAGGGGGTTCTCCTGCTGAGCGTGTATTCGCTCGGGCTGGCGGTGCCGTTCCTGCTCACGTCGCTCCTGATGGAGCGCTTTCTCAAGTTTTACAGCCGATTCCGCTCGCACATGCACGCGTTGGAGGTCGCTTCCGGAGGGTTGCTGATTGCGCTCGGTGTCCTGCTCGTGATCGGACGATTCACGCTGATCTCAAGCTGGCTCTCGTTTTTAAATCGTTTCGCACTTTAGGAGTTGTCCGATCTTAAGCTTTCCGCTTCTCAGCTGAGGTACTCATTATGTCCAGTCTTCCAAAATCTCGGATCACGCCGAATTCCGCCGAAGCCCTGCCAAACGGCAATGACTCTCAGCCTGAGGTCGTCGGCGCCCCGCCGCAGTCGCACGATCATTCAGCCGATCCGGGGAGCGGGTCGGCCCAGCCGCCGGCCACTCCGAGCCGGCAGCCTCCTGGCAGTGGTCGCAATCCGCTGGCCCTGGTCGTCGTTGCAGTCATTGTTGCCGGCATGATCTATTTCGGATTTCACCTGGCGCGCCGCCCGCTACCGGAAGCACCCGCCATTCTGAGTAAATCCACGCCGGCTCCGGACTTCAATCTGGAATCGCTCGACGGCCGGAATATGCGGCTTTCGGACTTTCGCGGCAAAGCGGTGCTGTTGAATTTCTGGGCCACCTGGTGCGCTCCCTGCAAAATCGAGATGCCGTGGTTTGTCGATCTGCAGAAAGAATATGGCCCGCAGGGATTGCAGATCGTGGGCGTTGCCATGGATGATTCGAGCAAAGAGGATATCGCAAAATTCGCCAAAGACATGGGCGTGAATTATCCCGTGCTGATCGGGAAGGAAGCTGTCGGCGATGAGTACGGGGGCGTGCCGGCATTGCCCGAGAGCTTCTTCATCGGGCGCAATGGCAAGATCGTCGACAAAATAATTGGACTCAAGGGCAAAAGTGAGATCGAAGACTCGATCAAGAAAGCACTCGACACTGCGCCCGCCCCGGCGCCAACGACTGCCGCCAGTGCGATGCAGCCTCAGAAGTGACAATAGAAATCGGGAGACGATCGTCTAATATCGACATGGCGGAGATGATCGTGCGAGCAAGCAAGACGAGCATACTCTGGACTGTCGCTCTGCTGTCCGCGGCGGGCGTCGCCCAGTCCGGGCAGGACTCTGTTACCTATACTCCCGTTGCCCCCGCGACCCCGACAAGCAACGCGCCGCGCGTGACGGTCGCTCCGGTGGCGCAAGTCACGGCCATGCGTACGAAAGACACCGTGGTCGATCTCGATTTTCGCGTCGCACCCGGCTTTCACATCAACTCGAATGCGCCGAAATCAGAGTTTCTGATCCCGACAAAACTCAATATGGATGTGCCCACCGACGTCGCGCTAGGCAAAATCGAGTATCCCGCCGGGCAGGACGTCAGCTTTCCCTTCTCTCCCGACGAAGCGCTCAATGTTTACACCGGGGATTTCACGGTGAAGGTGGTGGTGCACCCGCTGCATTCAGTCGTGCCGGGAAAATATGTGATGCACGGATTCCTGCGCTATCAGGCCTGCGATAACGGGCAATGCTTCCCACCGAAAAACCTGCCGGTGAATTTTGAAGTGAAGGTCGTGAAAGAACCGCCGGGGCACCACGCGAATCCGGCTCAGAGCCCGCACGTGCATAACTAGGGAGCGTTCCCGATGAAAAAACGAAACCTTGTAGCTTTCGTTCTGCTGATGACTCCTTTGCTGCTCGCGCAGACTTCGACGCAGAAACCGCGCGTGCAAACGGTGCCCAATACCAAAGCGCCGACGAAAGTGACCGGCGACGGTGTGAAGACCCCATCAGGCTTACAGTATTGGGACATCAAGGTCGGCACCGGCCAGGTCGCCAGTGACGGCGATCACGTAAAAGTTCATTACACGGGCTGGCTGACCTCAGGGAAGAAATTCGACAGTTCGGTCGACGCGCACCAGCCGTTCGAACTCACGCTGGGCAAAGGCGAAGTCATTAAGGGATGGGACGAAGGCATCACCGGCATGAAAGTCGGCGG
>JASHRE010000405.1 GCA_030037515.1 Candidatus Sulfotelmatobacter sp. | reverse complement strand
TCTACAATCCGCTCCTGGCACCGTACGACTTATCCCGTGGCGGAACCCCGTATGTCTTCAACGGCCACACCGACATAAAGGAACTCGCCCTGTACGTGCGCGACAACATCACCAAAGGAAACTGGTCTTTGAACCTGGGACTACGCGGCGATCTCTACAACGGGATCACCACTGGCCGGCAAGCCGAACCCCGTCTCGGCATTGCTTACAACGTCAAGCAAACCAATACGATCCTCCGCGTTTCCTACGCCCGCACCCTGGAGTCTCCCTTTAACGAGAATCTGGTCCTTTCCAGCCTCGGGTGCGCCAACCCTGTCCTCGCTCCACTGCTAATCTGTACCGCACCGGTACCGAATCCGCTGAGTGTTGGTTTTCGCAACGAATTCCACGCTGGCTTGGAGCAGGCATTCGGGAAGTACCTGGTCTTTTCTGGTGAGTGGATCTCGAAGTACACGCACAACGGCTTCGACTTTAGTGTTCTCGGCAACACGCCGATCACCTACCCGATCGAATGGCACAACAACAAGATCCCCGGATGGGCCGGCCGCCTAAGCGTGCCTGAGATCCACGGATTCTCGGCACTCGTGGTCTTCTCCAGCGTGGCGGCCCGCTTCTTCCTTCCCCAGGTCGCCGGAGCCGGAGCGACGATCGGGGGTCCTCCCGGAACCGCATTCCGCATCGACCACGACGAAAAGTTCAACCAGACGACCCATTTCCAGTACCAACCTTGGAGGCGCGGCCCCTGGATGGGCTTCAACTGGCGCTATGACAGCGGATTGGTGGCAGGAGCAACGCCTTGCTTCGGACTGAGTCCTAGCAACGATTGCCCGCAGTCAATCGTCATCGGAGGAGTCCCGAACGTGAGCATGATGGCTGCCAACGTGCTCTTTGTTCCCCTTTCTGCCGATCAAGAGGCCGAGGCCGGGTTCACTTGCAATGGCGTCCGGGCAACCCCGACGGTGCCATTGCCCTATAACTGTCCGGCATCGGCGTTCGGCTCGCCACTCGTAGATGTTCCCAGACCGGGAGCCGAACAAGACGATCACAACCCGCCGCGCATCGTACACCGAAATCTCTTTGACATGTCGGTGGGCCATGACAACCTGTTTCACGGCGATAGATACAAGTGGAGTCTGCAATTGACCGCCATCAACCTGGCGAATAAGTTCGCGCTCTACAACTTCCTTTCCACCTTCAGCGGCACGCACTACGTGACCCCGCGAGCGTTAACAGCCGAGTTAGGATTCCACTTCTAACCTTCGATTCGTTGAGGGCAGTGCGGTCCGAAAACCGTCCTGCCCTTGCTCGAAAGCTTCCTGTGCACGGAGTTCCCAAGTCGGAGGGTTCCATTGAACAATTATCTTCGGCTCGGAAGGGGGAGGAAGAAAGCTGTTAAGAAGTTTACGGTCCGACAAGGGCTCTGGATCGTGATGTTCCTCACTACCGGAATGATTCTCATGTTTCTGTTGTTCATGTTTGGTGTTTTCCGAGTTGACGTGTATTAACTTGGCTTCCTACCGTGGCGCTACTGAAGATCGTCCGAGACTCAGGCTATGCAGACCGCCTCAGAACCTACAAGGTTGTTCTCGACAACAAGGAAGTCGGGAAGGTCGGGGATGGAAAGACAATTGAATTTGCCATCTCCGCTGGACAACACAGCCTGTCGCTTAAGATTGATTGGTGTGGCTCGAATACCATCCAGTTCACAGCGTTAGATGGGGATGTGATCACTTTCGATGCCAAGTCTAACCTTCGAGGTCCGAGGATTTGGGCGGCCCTTTGGCGTGCCCTTTTTGCACGGAATTCCTGGATAGTGCTCAGCCCCGGGCAGGACCACACGATCCGTAGTGGCAGCAGTCTCACCCGCAATTGTCAGTGAGGTACTCATCGGGTCTCTCCGAAAGTTGCTTCTTGACGCCCGATCGAACTCGGATTCTAGTGTCTCTCACGATGGCGTGAGCAGCCGTGTGCGGGAGATTTCTTACTTATGCGCTCGATCTTTACGGCCCCGCGTCGGCTGCAATCTTGCCGAATGTCTTGTGGTAAAGGTTGTCAACTTCGGCGTCGGACCCGATCGCTGACCGCGATCGCGGAACCGAGTAGGCATTTGGACCTCGTGCAAGAAGGTCTGAGTGGCCTTTAGGTACTTCCGACAGTGTTGTGGTTTTAAGGAAGGATTATGACTCGCGAGGCCGGATTGATATCCGGATAGCCGCTCCTGGTCCTCGTCCGGTTCGTCCGCATCGGGTGGCGCTTACCTAGATTGAACACTGTTCAAGCTAGGGTCAACTGGTTCGACTCGTCTGCAACATCGATTCCTCAACTGGGCTCGATCATGGATGGCGCCGCGCAGCCCACGAAACACTGCCTCGCGCAGTTTCTGTCATACAGGAAGGCGTTGCTTATCCGGGGCTGTCTACGCAAGGGGAGGGTGTTGCCAGCTTTGCTGCAATCGATTCCACGCAGGCAAGCTCCTCTTACGGGGCCTGCCAGTCGAGCGCGTAGATTTCCTGACTGCTGGTGTCGCGGGCCAGCAACGGAGAATCATCGGGCGCCAAACCAGTCCACATGCCAAATTCACCCCAGTATCGTCGGACTCCCTTCAGACTGAACAGCCGTTCCAGCTTATGATCCAAAAGCCGCACGCGAAAGAAAGCGGCATCGTCGGTCAAGGTCGTGTCGAAATATAAGTACTGCCCGTCGTGCGACCAGCTGGGATATCCAATCGGGAGGTTCACCAACTCCTGCCACTGCTGGCTCACCCGGTCGAACAGCATCAGCTTCAGCGAGTCGTTCGTAAGGGCGGCAATGTAGCGTCCATCTGGGGACCAACGAGGAGAGATCAACTGCCTGGCCCCCGGCAGAGGAGAGACCGTTCGCGTTTCTAGATTGTAAATGGCAATCCCCGGTCCCCCGTTATGAATGCTAATCCTAGGGTCGCCGCCCTCGTTGAGTGTCAACACGATGGACTTGCCATCAGGCGACCATCCGGGATCGTATCCCACGTCTGCGCCGGGGATCAGCTGCCGCAGGCCCGTCCCGTCGCTGGAAACCAGCTGCGCCAACCAGTCTGTCTTCGGGGTTGTTCCCATGAATGCGATTTGTTTCCCGTCAGGAGACCATCGCGGCATGGCCGCAGACATTCCTTCGGAGGTGAGTTGAAGCCTTTCGCTGCCGTCAACCTTGCTGCGCCAAAGCTGGCCTTCGGGGACCGATACGTACGCGACCCATTTTCCGTCCGCAGAAAAGGCCAGGTCGCTTACCGATCCGCCATCAAGGTACGGTCCAAAGCCGGACTTGATGTCGTAACGCACCAACTCGCACCGCGGCTGCGAGCCGATGGTAAAAATCCGTTTGCCATCTTTGCTCACCAAGGGAGATGCGAAGTCCAGCGGACCGTTGGTCAATTGCACAGGCTTAGCCGTTCCCGCCAGCCACGAGGATTTCTCCGCTAGCGCCCACAGGCTGTTCCGTCCATCGCGAGAGCTCTCGAACAGGAAGTACCTTCCGTCGGGAGTCCAGGTGCCGCAGCACTCACGGGGATTGCTGTTCCAACCGGGAAGCAGGGGCCTCAAGCCATTTCCGTTGCGCGCGATCTCCCAGATCGAACTGGAACCATTCCTTGGCTCGACAATGAAAAAGCGAAGCCTGCCCCCATCGGGAGAAAAGCGAAGACCAAAGACCGGATTCTCCGCAGTGACGAGCTTACGGGGATCGCTGAAGTCACTTTTTGCGATATAGATCTCCGAGCCCTCGGAGAAGGCCACCGTGCTTCCATCGGGCGACCAAGTTACGGAGTCCGCGCGAGAGTCGCCCATCCGACGGGGCGGTCCGCTTGGCAAGGGCAGAGACCACGTTTCGCCTCCGTTGCCTGTTCCTTCAAACGGAACTACGACCAGGGCCGACCCGTTGGGCGTAATGCCGCCGATCATGACGTTCGCGAAAGGCGTCGGCAGTGCGCTGGTCTCACCACCGGCAACCGACACCTGACTCACCACGAAGCGATCACCTTGCAGCTCGCGAAAGTAAAGGCGCTCGCCGTCGCCGAAGATAAGGCGCTCGCCGTCGCTGAAACCCCCAAGCTTGGAGAGACCATCGTGCGTGATCTGGCTAAATCCCAGGACTCGCGGCGGCTGAGAAAGAATGAGGCGATACCCACCCACCGCCGCCAAGATGAGAAGCAACGCGACCGCTCCGTAGACAAGGGAACGTGTTT
>JASHRE010000404.1 GCA_030037515.1 Candidatus Sulfotelmatobacter sp. | reverse complement strand
TGATTCCCACCTCGATCACCCTGCGCGGAGCAAGGGTGCTGCGCCGGTAGGGCGCTGAACCACACCCCAAATTTTTGCATACTCCGCGTAAATTATTATTTCTATTTGACTTACGCCAGGGCGATCCCATCGATGCTTTGCTTTTTCATTCCCCAAAAATCGCCAACCGAAGCCGCACAATGCTCGGCGTGAGGGGGGCACCCGGCGGAGGGAACGCCCGCCCACAATGCGCTACATGCGGCTGGCGGGCGGGATGATGCCGTTCATGCGCAGATAGACCACCATCTGGCCATAGTGATCCTGGGCGTGCGACGCGAAGGCCAGCGCCAGCCCCATGCGCGAGACGTGGCCTTCACCGAATGGGCTCTTCACGGTTTCGGTCAGATTCTTGTCGTTGATGGTGGCGATGGCTTTGTGCGCGTAAGCGAAGGAGTCTTTCAGATATTTCATGATGTCGGCTTTGCTGGTGAGAGAGGCGGGGCCGGCTTCGTCGCCGATATCGACTGGAGGCTTCTGCTCGAGGATGGCGGCGGCGAGTTCGTAGTTGACGGCGGCGACGTGCTTGATCTGCTGCGCAAAGGTGCGGACGCCTTTGAACTCACCATTCGTCGGCGCGAAGTCGAATTTGTCTTCGGGCATGGCGTCAGCGGCGGGAACGAATTCCTGTTCGACGTTGCTGACGCTGTGGTCGAGGATCTCGGTGGCGGTGCGCTGTTGGTTGGCACTGTGGGCCTGGGCGGACGCGCCGAGGAAAAAGCAGGAAAGGAGAATCAGCCAGTCATTCAATTTCATGAGTACGCTCCCATGGGCTCGGCCTTCATGTGCAATCCGGACGTAAAGATACCAGATTCAACATCCCCACTTCTGCCAAAATCGGCAGAAGTCGGTCCCCGACGCGCCTTTCAAAGCGGTGCGGCATTGACCGCATTACCCTCACTCGCGTTCTGCCGCGACGGACACGGGTCGCGGCGCGCCGAAGGGCCACTCCGAATCCTTCCACGCACGGATGAAATAGATGATGAGTCCGGCGAGCAGAATCACCACCGCGTAGCGGACTTCCTTCTGCCAATTCACGCGGCTGAACAGGATGAAAATGAAGCCGGCGCTCGCCAGCAGCGCGGGCACGGGATAGAACCACATGCGAAACGGACGCGGCAAATTGGGCCGGCGGATGCGCAACACGATCAGTCCGATAGCCTGTACGAGGAATTGCACGATGATGCGCAACACGACCAGGGCGGCAATCGCATCCTGCAGACGAAGGAAGCAGAACGCGGCGGAGGTGATCCCAAGCGCCAGCAGCGATACGTAGGGAAAGCGGTGGACCGGATGCACTTTGGCGAACGCGCGGAAATAGTTGCCGTCTCTGGCGGCAGCGTAGGGCACGCGCGAGTAGCCGAGCATGAGGGAGAAGACGGAAGCGAACGCCGTCCAGATCACGAGCGCCGTGACCACGCGCGCGGCCCCCCGGCCATAAATCCGTTGCATGAACAGCGAGAACACGTAAAGGCCGCTATTGCTGCGCCCTGCCGCGAGCATCTCGCGCCACGGCACGACTGCGAGGACGCAAATGTTCATCAACAGATATAGACAGGCGACGATCAAAATGGAAAGCAACAAGGCACGGGGGATGTTCTTGCCGGGATCTTTGATTTCGTCGCCGAGGAAGCAGACGTTGCCGTATCCCCAATAATCGTAGGCGGCGAAGACCATGGCGCCGCCCAGTCCAGTCAGAAAGCCGTGAGAGAGGTGGAATGCTCCGGGGGGAAAATCGAACGCTTGCGCGGCGTTGAAATGAGTAAGGCCGGCGAAGATGATCCAGCCGATGGTGCCCATGACGCCGATCCACAACAGATTCGAAAGCCGGCCGATTACGGTGATGCGCCGATAAAGCAGGAGAGTCGTGAACAAGCAAACGGCGATGGCAACCGAGGTGCCGGGAGTGACGATCCAGCCGAGTTGCAGCGTGCCGGCCCAGGGCAGCCGCAGAACGGCCGTGTGTTGCGCCAAGACATTGTCGAGGCTGGGCCAGTAATAGGCGGCGTATCCGGCGAGGCCGATGCAGCCGGAGGCGATCGAGAGCGGCGCGCTGAACGACAGTTGCCAGATGAAGAGGAAGGAAACGAGGCGTCCGAGTTTCCGTGGACCGTAGGTTTCCCGCAGATATTGATAGGATCCGCCGGAGCCTGGCATGGCGGCGCCCAGTTCGGCCCAGACCATGCCGTCGCACATGGCGAACAGCGCGCCGACGATCCATCCCAGCAAAGCCTGCGGGCCACCCATCGCGCTGACCACGAGCGGCATGGTGATGAACGGGCCTACGCCGATCATGTCGATCATGTTGAGCGTGGTGGCGGCGCCGAGTCCCATGCCGCGGATCAGGGTGGGAGATTGTTCAGCGGATTGATTGGGAGCTTGCATGTTCCTGAAGATGTTTTTTGGCGGTCATTTGTGCTTGATGAAGCCCTCAGATAAGGGATGCGAGGAGGCGGGTGGGGAGCTGTTATCGAGCGATACCGCCACATGCATGTGAGTGTCCGGTATTTTCGAGAAGCGCGAGTTCCACGGCGTGTATCTTGCCACCGAATTCGACCTCCTACGCGTGGTGGTTGCCAGTTCATCCAGCAGCTGGGGGCAAGATTTTTGCCTCCAACGTTGGACCTCCATCTCCAGAACAGGTCGCCACTCCTCTCGTCGCTTCCTCCGTGCGCACTCTTATTGGCAACTGGGTAATGGCAACCGACAGGTGTTAATGCCCTGCGTTCAGAATGTTCACGAACAGGCGCACCGCGCCGGGCACACCCGCAGGCAACTGACGGAAAAAAGCGTAGCCGGTGTAAATGTACGTTCCTTTGCCGAATTGCGCGCGCAGCAGTCCGCCTTTTTGAGCATCTTCGCCGGGATCGTTGCATGAGAGCAGCGGCGTGAAACGATCATCCCACTTCGACATGAAATAAAGGCCACGCTCCTGCACCCAGCCGTCGAAGTCATGCTCGGTGATCGTGTTGGGATCATGAAAGATCGAGTCGTTGGGCGCGAGAATCGTCACCGGAGCTTCTTCCACGGAAACGCGCGCGCGGCTGAGATCGGCAGGGTAGGGCGTGAGCTTGTCGGAATTGAAATCCTGCGGGCCAGTGTTGTATTGCACGACTAGCGTTCCGCCGGCGTGCACGAAGTCCAACAGCTTGGAATTGTTGGCAACGACATCTGGCTGCGTATCGTAGGCGCGAATGCCGAGCACGATTGTTCCGTACTTGCTTAAATCTTCTTTCGCGAGATTTTCAGCGGGAATGAGCGTGACATTCATGCCGATTTGCTGAAGCACAGTCGGAATGTCATCGCCGGCGCCCATGATATAGCCGACCTTGAGATCGCGGGACACGCGCACATCAACGATGCTCACGCGCTGCCTTGCCGGTTGATAGTAATAGAAGCTGCCAAGATCTTCTCGAGTGATGAGCGTGTAGCCTTCAGCAAATTTCTGGCCACCGGAGTCGAGCACGGCATGGATGCTCGCGCGGCCCTCCTGCAACTGAGAGGGAAAGATCCGGAATTGGAAATCCTGCTTGTCGCCGCGATGCGTGAAGTGGACCGCAAGCTGGGCGGGTTCGGAGCGCCATCCATCGGGAAGTTGCAGGTGCAGCGTGCCACCGGCACGGTGCGTGAGATTGCTGGTTACGACGACCTTGGCTGTCGAATCCGAACCGTTACGCGT